>JBAWCX010000205.1:0-6754 GCA_049590495.1 Binatus sp. (SeqCode) | reverse complement strand
TGCTGATGTTTCAACGCGAGGTCGCGACGCGGATTCGCGCGATTCCCGGCGACGACGCATACGGCGCGCTCAGCGTGTTCACCGCGCTCTACTGGCAAATCGAATTGCATTTCACCGTCGCGGCCGGCAGCTTCCATCCGCGCCCCAAGGTTGACGCCGAGGTTTTGGCTTTCACTCCCGTCGCGACGCCGTCGTTTGCGCACGCTGACGAGCGCGACGTGCTCGAAACCGTGCGCGCTTCGTTTTCCGCGCCACGCAAGACGATTCGCAACGCTCTCGGCCATTCGCTCGGAATCGACAGCACGCACATCGCGCGGGTGCTCGAACGCGCCGCGATCGATCCGGGCTCCCGCGCCGAAAAGCTCGGCGTCCCCGACTTTCTAAGGCTCGCGCACGCACTGCGCATCGAACTGGCCGGCGGGATTGTCGCGCGCGATGCCTGAACTGCCGGAAGTCGAATCGCTGCGCCGGATACTGGTTCGCACCGCAGTCGGCAGAACGATCGTGAGCGTACGGATCGGCGAAGCGCGGCTACGCCGCCGCGTCACGGCGAATTTTGCGGGAGCGGTCGCAGGCCGGCGAATCGTGAAATTGTCGCGGCGCGCGAAGTATCTGATCGTCGAGCTCGACGGCGACGACGTGATCCTGGTGCATCTCGGGATGTCCGGCAGCTTGACCCATCGCCACCAGGGTTTTGACGCCGGCGACTTCGATCCGCGCCACGACCATCTCGAATTCACGCTCGACGACGGGTCGCGCCTGGTTTACAACGATCCGCGGCGCTTCGGCATGGTCCGTCTCGTCGCGCGCGCCGCGTTGGCTTCCACAGCGGAGTTGAAGGGTCTAGGCCCCGAGCCGCTGTCGCGAGATTTCAACGCCGGCTACCTCGCCGAGAAGGCCCGTGGCCGCCAGGTCGCGATCAAGAACCTGATCATGGATCAACGAATCGTCGCCGGTATCGGCAATATCTACGCGTCCGAGATTCTATTCCGAGCTGGCGTGCGCCCGGCGCGCCGTGCCGGCCGCGTGACGCGAAGCGAGATCGAAAAGATCGCGGCCGCCGTGCCGGTGATCCTGCGCGCCGCGATCGGCAGCAACGGCACGACCTTCCGCAGTTACCGCGATTCGCGCGGACAGCCCGGGCGCTTCGCCGCGCGGCTGCGTGTGTACGGTCGCGAGGGAGAACCGTGCTACACATGCTCGACGCCGATCAAGAACGTGGTCGTGGGCCAGCGCGCGAGCTTCTACTGTCCGAAATGCCAGCGCTGATTCAGGTGTATTGCGATCCATGATGCATCGACACAATTCCGCAGTTCGATATCGCCGCGCGGTGATCGCGTTCGCGGCCGCGATGATCGCGTTGTCGGCTTGCGCGCGCTCGTCGTTCGCGCAGACCGCGCCGCAGATTGATTGGAACAAGGTCGATTCCGAGGCTCTCGATTACTTCCGCACCTACCTGCGCTTCGATACGACCAATCCGCCGGGCAACACCGCCGCCGCGATCGCGTATCTGAAGACAATTCTCGACAAGCAGGGAATCGCGACCGAAACCTTCGAGAGCAAGGCCGGGATGGTGACGCTCGTCGCGCGAATCCCCGGACCCGCCGGCGTGAAGCCGCTCTTGCTGATGTCGCATGCCGACGTGGTGCCGACCGTAGCCGCCAACTGGACGCATCATCCGTTCGACGCCGATCTGAAAGACGGTTACGTGTGGGCGCGCGGCGCGATCGACAACAAGGCGCACGGGATCATGGCGCTGATGACGATGCTCGCGCTCAAGCGCAACGGCGTGGCGCTCCGGCGCGGCGTCGAGATGATGGTGAATCCCGACGAAGAAGCCGGCGGCGATAACGGCGCGACCTGGATGGTGAACAATCACTGGGACGCGATCGATCCCGCGTTCGCGTTCAACGAGGGCGGTGAAGGCGCGCCCGACTGGCTTGGCGTTGCGGGCACCGCGTTCCTGGTTGCCGTCTCCGAGAAGCGCGTCAACTGGCTGCACGTGAGCGTCCGCGGCAAGGGCGGACATGGCTCGGTGCCGAAGCCCGACAATCCGAACCTGATCCTGATCAACGCGCTGCATCGACTGCTCGAAAATCAGCCACCAATTCGAATCACGCAAATCTTCGCCGACGCGATGGACTCGGTGGCGCCGCTCGAACCGTTCCCTGCGTCGTTCGAGCTCGCGCATCTCGAATGGCCCGGGATGGCGCAGCTTGCGGTGGCCGGCGTGCTCAGCCCGTACAATATCCAGGCTCTCATGCGCGATACGATTTCACTGACGATGCTGAACGCGGGAATCAAGGTGAACGTCGTGCCTACAGTCGCCGATGCGGGACTGGACTGCCGACTGCTGCCGGGCACCGATGCCGACGCGTTTCTGAAGCATCTGCGCGAACAGCTCGGCGCCGGCGACTTCAAGATCGACTATATCCAGCGGCCCGATGATGCTCCGCCGTCGCCGACTTCCGGGGAGGCGTGGGATGCTATCAACCGCGTCGTCGCGAGCAATTTCAAAGGCGCTATCGTCGTGCCGTGGATGACCACCGGCGGCACCGACTCGCGCGTGCTGCGCGCCAAGGGCGTGCCGTCGTACGGCTTCGTCCCGGTGATTCTCGACAGCGTCGAGCTCGCGCGCATCCACGGCGACGACGAGCGTCTGTCGGTCGAGAATCTCAATCGCGGCATCAAGGCCACTTATGATTTGACGATCGATCTATGCGCCGCGCAGCATTAACGCCGCGTATGTTATGGTGACGCGATGACTTTCGACATGCCCACCGGAATCGGCGCCACGATTGCCTTCGTCTTCGGCGCGTGCGTCGCCAGCTTCGTCTGCATGGTTGCCTACCGGCTGCCGCGCGATCTTTCGATCGTCTCGCCGCGTTCGTATTGCGAGAGTTGCGAGCGCGCGATTCCGTGGTGGGCGAACATCCCGATTCTCGCATACCTTGGACTGCGCGGGCGATGCGTGATGTGCGGCGCGCCGATTGGGTTCCGTCATTTCCTCGCCGAAGTCGGACTCGCAGTCATCGCGCTCTATCTCTACGTCGCCTTCCCGCTCCCCGACGCGATCGCGCGCTTCGTGCTATGCGCCGCGCTGTGGGTCGTCGCGATCATCGACTACGATTGGCGGCTGATTCCGAACATCGTCACGTGGCCCGGTACGCTGGTCGGATTCATCGCCGCGTCGCTGATGATTCCGGAGGTCGGCTGGAAGAGCTCGCTGATCGGAATCCTCGTGGGCGGCGGCGTCCTGTTCGGCACGGGCTATCTCTACCAGCTCGTGCGCGGGCGCGAGGGCGTCGGTCTCGGCGACGTGTGGCTGCTCGGGATGATCGGTGGATTTCTCGGCTGGCAGGGCGTTCTCTTCACCATGTTTTTCGGTTCGGTGATCGGCTCGATCGGCGGAATCGCATTCGCGCTGACCGGCGGCGGTTCGACCGCGCCCGCTCCGATGGGCGAACCCGCGACCGATCCGGAGGAAGCGGACGTCTCGATTCTCAAGACTGAAGTTCCGTTCGGCCCGTATCTCGCGCTGGCCGCCGGCGTGTTCGCTCTCTTCCAGCCGGAACTCATGCACTGGTATCTTGGCAGATAGGGACGCTCGGCGTCCCATCCAATTACCAATGGCAGCGGGGACGTTCATCACGCTCGAAGGCGTCGAAGGAAGCGGCAAGACGACGCAAGCCGCAATTCTCGGCGACGCGATCCGCAAAGGCGGGCGGCGCGCAACCGTCACGCACGAGCCGGGCGGCACGCGCGCCGGCGAAACGATTCGCGCGATTTTCCTCGATCCGGCCGTGTCGCTCGACGTAGCCGCGGAACTGCTTCTGGTGCTCGCAGATCGCGCGCAGCACGTGCGCGAAAAACTCCGGCCCTTGCTGGCCGCAGGCGAGATCGTGATTTCAGATCGCTATTCAGATTCGACCACCGCCTACCAGGGCCATGGCCGCGGCTTCGATCTCAAGCTGCTCGGCGAGTTGAACCGGCTCGCAACCGATAACGTGACGCCCGATCTTACTATCGTGCTCGACTTGCCGGTCGAGACCGGTCTCGAGCGCACTCGCGCGCGTGCCAAGGGCACCGGCCGCGGCTCCGACCGCTTCGAGGGCGAGCGCGCCGAGTTCCATCGCAAAGTGCGCGACGGTTTTCTCGCGATCGCGAAAGCCGAGCCCACGCGCGTCGTCGTGATCGACGCCGATCGTCCGGTTGCCGCCGTCACCGCCGACATCCGCCGCGCCGTGGACGAGTTGCTAGCCCGCCGATGACCGAATCGCAATGCCGATAACTTCGATCCTTGGGCATCGCGAAATCGCGGCGCGGCTGCTCGCCGAAATCCGTAACCGTCCGTCGCACGCGTATCTCTTCACGGGTCCGCGCGGCGTCGGCAAGGCGCTGGTCGCGACCAGCCTCGTTCACGCGATGGTGTGCGACCGATCGCCCGGCGAGAATTTCTGTTGCATCACAGCGAATTGCCCCGTCCGGAATGTCCCCCAGACCGAGCGCACGCGCGCGCGCGCTGGCGATGCCGACGCACCGCGATGCGATTGCTGTTCGGCGTGCGTGCAGATCGCGACCGGAGTGCATCCGGATTTCACGTACGTGTCGCGGCCTGTCGGCCGCACCGAAGTTCTGATCGACCAGGTGCGCGAGCTGATTGCGCGGCTGGGAATCCGGCCGTCGCGCTCTTCCATTCGCATGGCGATTATCGACGACGCCGAGGCACTCGGCGACCCCGCGCAGAACGCGCTGCTGAAGACGCTCGAAGAGCCGCCGGGTCACGCCATCATCATAATGGTGTCTGCCAGCGAGCGCGCCCTGCTCGACACCGTCCGCTCGCGCACGCGCACGGTGAGATTTCCCGCGCTCCACGCCGCCGACATCGAGGCGATCCTTGCCGCTCATGGCGTTGCCGACAAAGCTCGCGCCAGTGCGCTTGCGATGCTGGCGCGCGGCAGTGCTGCGAATGCGATCGCGCTGGCTGACGGCGACGAACCGCCGATGAAGGAACTGCTCGACGCTCTCAGCCATGCAAAGTCGATCGATTTCGCCCGTGCGCAGTCGCTCGCGCAGGAGTTTTTCGCCAATCGCGACGCGGCGGCGGGCAATTTCGAGCTGCTCGCAAGACTGCTCGAGGAAATACTATGCTACAAACTGCTCAAGACCGACTTCGTGGCCTTTCCGCTCGAGGCGCGCTCGAAATTGGTGAGCCTGGCGGATAGTCTCAATGTCGAGGCGCTCGCAAAGTGTATCGACGCTGCGGTGCGCGCCAACGAAGCGGTGGTAGCGAACGCCAACCCGCGCATGCAGGCGGAGAATTGGTGGACGATAGCCGGTCATGCGATGCGGGGTGAGTAGAAGATAGTGGCAGACATCGATCCGTTTGAAGGCGCACCGACGCTGCCGAAAATTGTCGCGGTCAGTCTCCAGCAGACCGGCCACCTGTACAATTTCCTGGCCGGCGACCGGACGCTGCGCCGCGGCGAACGCGTGCTGGTCGAGAGCGAGGCTGGCGCGCGCGTCGGCACCGTCGAGATCGAGCCGCACGAGCCCGCGCAAACGATCGATCTTTCCGCGCTGCGTCAAATCATCCGCATTGCGTCCGACAGTGACTTCCGCCTCGAGCAGGAAAATCTCTCGCGCGAGGCGCACGCGCGCCGCCTGTGCGTCGAGCGCATCCGCGAGCGCCGCATCCAGATGAAGCTGGTGAGCGCCGACTACACCTTCGACGGGCGCAAGGTCACGTTCTACTTCGTCGCCGAGGGCCGCGTCGATTTCCGCGACCTGGTCCGCGACCTTGCCAACACGCTGCGCGTTCGCGTCGAGATGAAACAGATCGGCGCTCGCGACGAAACCAAAGTCACCGGCGGGCTCGGTCCGTGCGGACGCGAGCTATGCTGTTCGAGCTGGCTGCGCGACTTCGAGGCAGTGACCGTCAAGATGGCGCGCGAACAGGGCCTGGCGCTCAATCCTTCGCGGCTGGCCGGGATGTGCGGACGCCTGAAATGCTGCCTGCGCTACGAATACGCCACTTACGTCGAACTCAAGCGCGCGCTCCCGAACCTCGGCAAGCGCGTGCAATGCGTCAAGGGCGACGGCAAAGTGGTCCGCCAGAATATCCTCAAGCAGACAGTACTGATTCAGCGCGAGGAAGACGGCGGCGTCGTCGAGGTCACGCTCGAAGACCTGGTCGCCTCGCGCCCGCAGTAGCTGCGCGCCGACTACCTTCTCCCGACGTGTATCCCAAGGCAGTGTGAACCCCTTACCGGAAGAAAGTTCTTCGTAGTTTTTACAGACCCTCCCGTCTTCATTCAGCATTTCTGGCGGTCCCGTTCTTGCTCAATCCATAGGTAGTAGCGGATCGGAAGCGATCTCCGCTCAGCCGAATTCTCGGCGAATTCCAACACTGGAGGAAAGACACCTATGGATCTGAAACGCGGAAAAGTATTTGTCGGCGCGGTCGTGGCTATTTCACTAGGCTCGTTCGCGATGCCGTTCACCTCAATTGCTGGAGCATCGACGGGCCCGTCGACCGGAATCGTCCGTTCCAACCAGGACGGCGGCGGGTTCATTCAACTGGCCCAGGAAGAGCATCAGGAAGTAGAGGAAAAGAGCGAGCACAAGGTCACCGAGTCCAATGACTCGACCGTCGCCCCCGGCACTACAGTAGTCGCACCCGGCACTACCGTAGTCGTGCCCGAAAACACGGTCGTAAAGCCCGATACCCCCGAGCAGCATTCAGAGAGCAAGG
>JBAWCX010000204.1:0-3466 GCA_049590495.1 Binatus sp. (SeqCode) | reverse complement strand
CTCCATGGTCTTGGCGACGAATCTCGGATTCGGGCATCCGCCGAACCACTTGAAAGTGTCGGGTTGTGGAGCGGTCCCGCGCCAACACGCGAGCAATACGGGGTTGAGGTCCAGTTCATTATTGAGGCCTTGGTTTAACATCGGCCTTGATGCGAGCGCTGTATTCACCTCGATCTGGTTTCTAATGACAACGTTTGGGTCGTCCAGGGAAGCACGCACCTTGCGCTCGGCATCCTGTTTGCCGAACTCCGTGCGCACCTGGCCAGTCAGCATGACGGACTTGGGGTGGCCAGTGTCATCGATCAGCACCTGCGCGCCAACGTAAGGCAACTGGTTATGATGAAGGTAGTCGCTGGCCTTGTGGCTCAACTCCGCACTGGCTGTCAAATGCGAGCGTGTTTGCGGCACCTCCAAAATCGCGCCTCCACTCAGAGGGGACGGTGCCGGTGCTGGCACTCCGATCTGCGGTTGGTTTTGGTGCGTCAGCGGGATCTGGGCGAGCGAGGGCGATGGTTGCCCCAAGGCCAGCGGAATAAGCAGTCCCAACGTCAATCGGAGACCAGACGGCGGCGAGCCAAGCACCGTCCGCGGGTAGCATGGGCAAGCTGTTTTCAGTGTCTACCCGTACGTCGCGCTGTCTTGCGTTTCGTGGTTTGCCGTTTCGAATTCGGCGCGATCGGTTCCAGGTAGTCTTCCCACAAATCGATGTACACGCGCTCGCGGCTGTTCGCGGATTTGCCCCACAATTCGCGCGCATCGAATGAGACCGAATAACAATGTTGCGGCTTGGCGCCGGCGTGATGCGCGTTGGTGTCGGGGAAGGCGAACACGCCCCAATCGCGCGCGATGACGCCGGGTTTGCCGCGCACGTAGCGTGGCAGGCGCGTGTGCCCGGAAGGATTCAAGTTGCGCGCGCGCACGCGAGCGCCTTTGGCATAGCGGGCGCGCGGCGGCTTCTTTCCGGATTTGTCCTTGATCGGAGCGGGGCCGCGAGTCGCGATCGCATTCGCAATCAGAGCCGGGTCGATCGACGCATCCTGCTTCGCGAGCAGTTCTTCGCGGGTGAGGACGCCATGTTCGATCAGCAACGTCTCGGCCGCCGCGAGCCATCGTTCGTAATAACTCGAAGTTAGATATTGAGCGGGAGGAATACGCTCGATCGCGTGACGAGACTCGTCAGCGTTGACGCGCCACATTACGAGACTCGCAAGCGCGGCTACCCGCCGTTCCCAGTCGGCGTGGAAGACGGGTTCATCGTGTTCGCGGATGACCGGCCCGAAACCGTCCATCCCGCCCATGTCATGTACGCCGTTCATCGCGGCGAGTATCGTCGTGGCTCGTCGGTTCGAGCAAGCGGCAATGTCGGGGAGTTCGGCGGGGACTGGCTCAGTTGGCCCGGTGATCTGTACGATTCCGACTGACCGAAGAGAGCCGGAAAGAGCGATTCATACCATATGTGGTGGTTCTGGGATGGCTCCACTACCATCGGTCGTTTCGTTCCTTCGGAAATTGTTTTTGCTGCATGAGGGCGTCGCGCAATCTCTGGGAAGCAGGGCGATTGTGCGACATGCTGAGGCATACCGGCAGAGTAGCACAGAAAGTCCGCTGGTGGTCAGGCCGAAAAGTTCACCCCGCGTCTTTAATAGAGAAAGACCATTGCCGCCTCGAGGAGCCGCTTCGCTGGATGATTTAGCTAGCCTTGTTAAGTCTAGTGTAGCTCTGATAGGCTCCCCGAACAGCCGATGAAAACCGATCACACTTCACCTCCGGCGCAGGTTAAATGGCCCTTCGATTTGCGGGTCTTCGCGGCATTAGCCGGTTTGTGGGCGCTATGCCTGGCGGCCAAGGCGTTCGTTGGCGTCGGTGAATTGGACGTCGTCGATCCGATCGAGACTATTTTCGCCGGCATCCGATTCAACGGCGACGACGCGCGGCTGGTGCTGATCGTCGAGTCGGGAATCTTTGCGGCGATGGCGCTCGGAATTTTTACGCATCGCCGATGGGGTCTGTTGCTGGCGCTCTGCTACATGGTCCAGGTCGTGATGAGTCATCTCGCGTTCGTGATCGCGTACATGCAGATGCGGCAGGAGTGGATGAACGTGCGCGCGGTCGCGTCGCAGGGCCCGATGATGGTGCTGATCACGCTGTACCTGTGGATTCGCGCCTGCGATTTGATTTTCGATTTGCAGCCAGCCAATGCGCGCCCGCAGACAGCGCCAGCGGTGAATCATCGGACCGAAGTCCGTGCTGATTCCAGTGTCGGCGATATCGCGGCAACCGCCAAGTGAGCAGTCGCGATCCCTCTGTGCAAACGGGTTCGCCTGACTGCCTGTGTCGTTGGCTTCCATAGATGTTCACAGTCGCAGCGTCACGACACTCGGCCCAGCGCTTAATCAGCAGTCTTTTGTATCCGAATATCCAGTTTCGCCTTTAAATCGTTTATTTCCGCGTCGAGCGTCGCAATTTTCTCTGATAACTTTGACCGAGTATCGAGTCCAGAGAGTTGTACTCCATACGCGCCGAAGGCGACGGCGATGATCAAGACAGCCACAGCCAAGAGCGAAAATCTGGGGCCGGACGACTGGAGGAAATAGTCAAGGATGACGGCCAGTGCTCCTATGCACAGAAACATCAATATCCCAAACATCAACCGCAACGTAGCTAGGTACATCGCTCTATCTGATGATAGATATGAATTGATCACGTCTCTGTACATTTCCAATTGGACGATACGCCCTCGCAGACGTGCGACCGACTGCTCAGAAAGCTTATTCCTGATCTGTCTTACGCCAGCGACTGAGCCGGTCTTTATTACATCCCAACAAATGGCACCAATGATGGCGAACACAAACGCGATCGTTAAATCTCGCTCACTTCGAGCGACCCAGGCAACAATCGCGATGGAATTCTGATGCATAATCTCGCAGCGCCAAAGGTCCCTTCCGTTTCTAATCGGCAGCAGGCGAAACTTTCAAATTTATGGACCTAGCGCCGGATGCTTTTCTTCGAGGTCCTCGGGATTTGATGGTGGCGACGGTAGGAGTCGAACCTACGACACTGCGGATATGAGCCGCATGCTCTGACCAACTGAGCTACGTCGCCACCGGGAATCGTCAAATGTAGCGTGAGCGCGTGAGGCGCGAAAGACCGCGCGCGATTCGCTCAGCGCAGCGGGATGCTTCTAGTCTTCACCGCTTTGTGACCGCGCTGCACCTGGTAGAGCACGCCCTCGGTGAACTCGACGCAGGTCAGCTTGCCGCCGTATACCAGGCCGGTGTCGATGCCGAGCTTGTAGGGCAAGTCGATCATCACACCGCGCATCGGAGTGTGGCCGAACACGACCGTCGCATCGATTTTGTGCGGATTGAAAATGAACTCCTGCCGAATCCACAGCATGTCCTCGGTCTGCTGCTCCTCGAGCTGCCGCGTGGGCATGATGCCGGCGTGGACGAACAGGTAGGGCGGC
>JBAWCX010000203.1:0-5847 GCA_049590495.1 Binatus sp. (SeqCode) | reverse complement strand
CTGCTAATGTTTCCGGTATTGAGGAAGAATTATGCTGAATCAAGAGAGAACATTCACTCCCAGCGAAGCGGCGGTCGTGTCGGGCGTTCCAGTCAAGACGGTGCATCGCGAGATCGACGAAGGGCCTTTGAAGCCAAAGGGCCGAAGGCCTGGAAGCAAGAGAGCGCTCAGCGAACAGGACCTCTTCTACTTGGCCGCAGCGAAGGGTCTTGATACGCGCCTGGTCCAACTCACCAGTGAGGGCAAAGACAAGCTTCACGATGCGATCATCGTATATTGGCGAAGTGGGAAACCGGCCAAGAAGGAATTGCCGGTGTTCGGAGGCCGTCTCTTGCTCGATCTCAAGCTAGTTCTCGAAGAAGTGCGTTCCAGATTGAAACGTCTTGAACGGGCTAGAGCAATGGTCTTTGAAGATCCCGAGATCAGGGGTGGCGAGCCGTGCATTCGCGGAACCAGAATTAGTGTCTATGAAGTCGCTAGTATGCTCGAACAGGGCGCGTCCGAAGAGGAGATTTTGGAAGGCTATCCATCGCTAAAGCGCGAGCAGCTTGAACTCGCCAAAATTTTCGCGCAGGCCTACCCGCGCAAGGGCCGACCGCCTCGCCATCCGTGGCACCAGACGCCCTGGCGTGAGATCTCGAGGAGCGAGACTCTCAGGTGAGGTTTCTGATCGATGAATGCCTGCATACCATCCTCACGGATGTTGCAAACAAAGCCGGCCACGAAGCCCATCATGTGACTCGGCGAGGATGGTCAGGGTTCAAAGATCATCAGCTCCAAGAGGTGGTTCTGCGCGAAGAATTCGTATTCGTCACGAACAATGCCCGCGATTTTCGCAAGCTTATGGGAGAGAGTGAGTTGCATGCCGGCCTGATCGTGATCATTCCGAACGTCACGCCAGTCCTCCAATGTGAGTTGTTTCAGCGGGCTCTCGTTGAAGCCTCGAAGCTTCCCGATATGATAAACAAGGTCCTCGAGATCGACTCCGACCAAGTACGTGTTTATGATCTGCCGAAGCTTGAATAACCGCGCGAATCACTTCGTGCTTCGGCAGCAATCCTGCTCCTATGTGCAATCGTTCGAAGGGCTCAAGTATATGGGCTGCGCGCCGACGATATCTTCGGCCCTTGCTCTCGAATTTTGGTGCCGGTTTTGGTGCCGGTTGGATGAGGAATTTGGGTGGTTTCCGATGAGGTCCAGTGAAGAGAAACACTAAGAAATACAAGGATTTCCGTCGATCCGCCAATCTCTCGGGTGAGCCTTACAAGCCGGGGGTCGCAGGTTCGAAACCTGCACCGCCCACCAAGGAAACCCTTTCAGAATGCGCAGAGCTGCCGCTATCTGGGCGCAAACTGTACCTGACACTCCGGACCACCACCTGGGATGGCAGTGACATGTGCCACTCCGGTGATTCCGGCAAATGCTCCTGAACCTCCGCTCACAGGAACATCGACGGCCGCACCGCAGCCATTTCCGGCAAGACCACTGGGTACATCGCCGTCTAGGACGATTTGCCCTTGCTGAGGACCGCTTGTGAAATTAAAAGAGGTCCGCTCGACCGTGAATACTCCACTGGGAGTGTTAGTCCCCAGATTGTAAGTCTCATCGACAACTGATGCATTTCCGAGAAGCGTATTCGCGTTGTCGTTAGGGCAACCGAATTCACCGTCCGCAGTTCCGGGGTAGGTGCCTTCCTTGCTCACAGTCACAACATTAATTGCATATTCGGGATTAATCCCGAAGTTTATGTGGAGGTCACCCCCTGCACAAGTATCCACGGTAGGATACGGTCCGTTGTAACAAGAATCGCATCCCTTTCCGTTTCCATTTCCGCCTTTGTTCTTGGCCAACGCTGGTGTTGAGAGCAACGATAGGGCAACTATCAGGCCCGCCAATTTTCTGTGAGATGTCATAGGATCCTCCCTGGAGGTAATTGACGGCTCCTCAGACTATGTATCCTTTTCCCGTGTAAACTTTTCCTCTTTCTCAATCCTCTGTGTCCGACGGCGCAACTGAAGACTAAAACTTCTTCCTTACGGGCGGGGTATGTTGCAACTCGTGTTCCAGATCGGATCGCAGGTTCTAACCCTGCACCGCCCACCATACAGAAAAGGCGTTTATCGTCAGACGGAGGTCTGACGCAGGAGCGGGCGGGCTCTGTACCATACGTACAGCGCGATCAGAAGCACGACGGGGCTTTCGGCTAAGGCGATCTTTACGTGGACGCGTTGCGACTCGACGCCGAGGTTCGAGGCGATGAAGATCGCGTGACCTGCCACTACTTGCGCCATGTAGAGCAGCGCGAGGATTACGCCCCAGCGCTGGCGCATTGCGATTCCAACGCCGAAGGCGGCGATTATGATGGCTTGCAGAGCCATCGTGACGCGAGCCTCGTCGCCGTAGAACTTTACGCCGAAGATTACGTCCTCGAGCGCCGCGCCTCCGGCGGAGAGGTTGAAGATTGAGCGCGCCAGCAGGACGGCCGACCAAACGATGCAAAGAGCGGCGAAGATTCGAAAGTCACGCGGCCAGCGATCCGCGTCGATGGTCATCAGCGGGTCAGCCATTTCGGGTTGTTGATCGCGAGCGCGTCGGCCAGCGACTGGCGGACGTGGACGCGCAGAGCCGGATCGTCGATCGCGATTGCTCCTGTGCGAATTCGCTCCGCGAGCTCGACACTTAGCGCTTCGAGATCGCCGTCATGGCCGAGAATTGCGGCCAGCCGCGAGCGCTCGCCCTCCGCCTGCGTGCCGCGCAGTTCCAGCTCGCGGCGGACGGTGTTCAGCACGTTGACGGTGACGCGGGTCTGGAAGCGATGGTAGCCGTCGAGCGTCGGCATCAGCTCGGTTTCCAGGTATTTGACCGCCGCCTCGAGCAGAATCGCGGCTTTTGGAGTACTCTGTGGCATAGTCAGTCCTATAGTCAGTCAATTACTCAGTCGCGGCCTTCGATCAGATTCAAAAAATCCCACAACGGTTCTTCGACCCGCCGGCCGATCGCGCACCGTTCCACACTCATTTCTTCGGTTCCGCGAGTACCCAGGCCGAAGCATCCTATTCCCCAGCGCACGCTGCCGTACGCCTCCCAGAAGCGCACGTGCGCGGGATCGACGGAATGTCCGCTGGCTTTCTCGTACGCCTCGAACAGATCTTCGCGCGTGCCGAAGCCGCCGACAGTTTTTTTTCCGCCGAACCGCCACGTCTTGACGCACACCCAGCCGAGATCCTGCATCGGATCGCCGCTCTGGCCTATCTCCCAATCCAGCACGAGCCGAATTCCTTCCTCGCCGACGATAAAATTGCCCGCGCGAAAGTCGCCATGCACCACGGTGTGGCGAGTGTTTTGCGGAGCGTGCTGCTCGGCCCACTTGAGCCCGAGTTCGAGCGCGGGCGAGTGAAAACCGAAGTACTCGATGATTCGGCGCTGCGCCGCGATGTGTTCCGCCGGCGTCAGCTTCATCAGAAACGGAACTTCAGCGATCGGGATGCGATGAATCGCCGCGAGGATCGAGCCGCACTGCTTCGCCATCGTGGCGCGCGCACCGGCGAAGTGTTCTTCGCGCAGGATTTTCGTCGCCAGCGTCTCACCCGCCACCCTTTCGGTGACGTAACCGGGTCCGAGCCCGTCGTCATCTTTCAGAATCGCCCGCACTCGCGGCGCCGGAACTCCGGCTTTCACCGCCGCGATCATCAGCCGCGCGTCTTCGTCGGCGGTCAGATGCGGCGAGACTCCTGCCAGCGGATTCGATTCGTCATTGGCGCGGGCGCTGGCGAGTTGCAGGATGAATTGCGCGCGTGCACCCGCGACGTCCGCGTCGAACGACCACGTCGTTTTGTTCGCGCCGCCGGTCAATCGTTGCAGGTCGTGGATTGTCCCCGGCGCTCCGACGTGACGCGCGATTGCGGCCTGCAGGCGCGCGGCGAAGTCTTCGCTGCTCATGTTTGTCTGGCGCGCGACTTTTTCACTTTTTCACCGCCCTACCCTTCCGCCTGCTTTCGGTCTTTGAAAAATCCGAACAGGTATTGCGCGACGCGCCGCATCTGGATTTCCTCCGAGCCTTCCGTAATGCGGTAGCGCCGGTGATGACGGAAAATGTGCTCGAACGGCTTATGCCGCGAGTATCCGATCGCGCCATGCACCTGCATCGCGCGGTCGGCCGCGTCGCAGACCAGCCGGTTCGCGCGATAGTTGCACATCGCGACCTTGTCCGAGAGTTTGAGCGCGACCTCAGGCTTGGACATCTGATCCATCTGCCACGCGGTCTTGTGGATGAGGTTGCGGATCATCTCGGCTTCGGTGTGCAGCTCGACCAGCGGCCATTGAATGGCCTGGTTGCTCGCGAGCGGTTTGCCGAACGGCTTGCGGTCCTTGGCGTACTTCACGCTCTCGTTGATGCAATATTGCGCCGCGCCCAGCGAGCTCGCGGCCTGGCGAATGCGATTCTCGTGGACGAAGTGCTGCGCCACCGCCAGCCCGTTTTCCGGATCGCCAAGAATGGAATCGGCGGGCACCGCGACGTCAGTCAACGAGACGCGCGGGTGATCGGTCGGCATGTTGAAGGTCCACAAATATTCCTCGATCTTGAAGCCGGCGCTCTTGGTGGGAACGATGAAACACGTGATGCCGCGCGGGCTGCCGTCTTTGCCGCTCGTGCGCGCGAACACGAAATCATGCGTGGCGACGTGCAGGCCGGTATTCCACATCTTGGCGCCGGTGATTCGCCAGTGATCGCCGTCGCGAACGCCGCGGGTTTCCATCCAGGTCGCGTCGGAGCCGTGATTGGGTTCGGTGAGTCCGAACGCGATACGCATCGAGCCGTCGAGGAGCTTCGGAATGAATTCCTTTTTCTGCTGCGCGTTGCCGAAATCGCGAAACATCAGGACCGTCGGCAGATTGCCGACGATCGAACTTTCGTTCTGCAAATCGTTGTGCAGCCCGAGCCCCTTGGCCGCCAGGTACTCGCGGATGATCGCCATCGCGAGGTTGGTGCCGTCCTTGCCGCCATATTCTTTCGGCAGCGCGTAGCGATAGTGGCCGGCCTTGTCGGCGCGCCGGCGCATCTCGCCCAGCAGAGCTTCCCATTCATGACGCGGCAGGCCGTCGCGCTCGAAGTCGGTGCGCGCCCATTCGCGGCGGTGATCGAAAAAGCGGATGTTGTCGTTCTCGCGTTCGAGCGGCTTGATCTCTTTCTCGATGAACGCATCGAGCTCGGCCAGGTAGGCGGTTACATCGGCGGGAATAGTAAAATCCACGGCGTTTCTCCTCAGGCGACACTTCGCTGGGCGCGATTCTGGGTGATCGAATCGAGCCGGAATGAGCAATTCATACCATATGTAGTGGTTTTGGGATGGAGGACCACCATCGGTAGTTTCGTTCCGTCAAAATTAGTTTTTGTTTGCGAGTGGTGTCCAAGCAACCTAACCCCTAACCCCTTTTTTCGGGCCCGCGCGGGAACGGGGAACCGGATCACAAGAGGGAGCGAGAGTGGGAGATCGTGACAGTTATGCATACCGTATGTGTAGCACGACAAATCGTTCGCCGTCAGGCTGAATAGTTCATCCCCAAACGAACGGACGCGGAACTCACTTCGCGAGGAATTCTCGCAGGCGGTTGGCGAGTTCCGCGGGTTTCAGCGAGAACCCTTAGAAGCGAACTCTATGTTGTTCAGGACATTCCATGAGTTACAATGAACGGCGCGCTGCTGATTGGACGCGGGAGCGGCGGGGGGAAAGTGGATGACACGTATATGGGTGGGGCTCGTACTGATAGCAGGAACATGCATCAATCTGTTTGGCCTTTGGCTTTACCGAAAGCCGAGCGATGCTGATAAGTGGCCAACTTTACAGC
>JBAWCX010000202.1:0-2493 GCA_049590495.1 Binatus sp. (SeqCode) | reverse complement strand
CATCAGCAGTCGCGAGCGATACGGTCCCGCAAACGGGTGCAAGGATTTGCGAATCGACGTCCAGAATGCGGGACGCTCCTGGCCGGCCGCGGCGCGCGCCCGCTCGAGCGCCAGGTAGCGGCCGGTCTCGCGCAAGCGGCGCCTCAAAAACGCGACCATCACCAGCGGCGCAATGCCAAGCAGGTACATGCCGCGCCATCCCCATCGCGACTCCGCCATGATCGCGTAGGTAAGTGCGGCGGCGGTCACGCCGAGAAACGCTACCATGTGCAGGGCCGCGACCGCGCGTCCACGCCGCGAATCGGGAAACTCCTCGCTGATCATAGTGACGGCAATCCCGAACTCGGCCGCGAGGAATATCTGAGCCACGCTTTGAAAGATCGTAAACGATCGCACGCCTACCGAAATCGCGGTGAACAAGGTCAGAACGGTGTAACAGAGTATGGTCGCCGAGATGATTGGTTTTCGACCATAGCGGTCGGCGAGGATTACCACGAAGAACGACAGCATCCCGCCAAACCGCACGATGGTCGCCATCAGGCCGATGGCTGGATCGGCCAGATGAAAAGTTCGCGCGATTTCCGGCGTCGCCAGGTGGAAGATCGTGATGTCGTAGCCTTCGAAAATCGTCGCCGACATCAGCATCGCGAACAGCGCGGCCAGATAACGCCGCGGCCGAGGTATCCATGGCAGCTTCGGAGGTTCTTCCGGAGGATGTGGATGAGCGGCTTGCATCACGTTTGATTGCGCGCGCGACCCGCGCGTCATCTTGATAACGGTCTCAGATCGCGAAATCCCCGGCAAGCCGTGTTCGCGCGGCGCAACCATCTATTTCGAACGCCCGAAAAGTTTTATGTGCTGCGGGCTATGGGCGGCATTGTCGTGGAGTTCGAGCGTGCCCTCGAACTTGCCCCGATCGTGCGGCGCGAACTCGACCGAGATGGTGCAAGTTCCCCCGTTCGCCGCGATCGTGTCGCAGGTATTGGCGCTGATGTTAAACGGCGGAGTGGCTGCAGGAGCCGTCGCGAACGATATTGGCACCGGGCTGCGATTGACGACGGTGATGCTCTGAGCAGTGCTGACGCTGTCCGCCTTGACCGGCCCGAAGTTCAGAGATTGCGGATTCGCGTTCATTTTGGGCGCGACGCCGTTGCCCTTTAGTTTGACGGTATGCGAGCCGAACGAGGCGTTGCTGTTCACCTGCAGCCAGCCTTTTTGTTTACCCTTCACGACGGGAAGCGATGCGACCTCGATCGTACAGGAAGCGCCGGCCTTCAGTTTCCGCGGGCAATTATTCGACGTCACTGCAAATCCACTACTCACCGTCGGCTGCCTCAAGGTCACTGATACGGCTGCGGTGCGGTTGACAATCTGTATCTTCGACGGCTGGCCCCGATGGCCTACGACCTCGCTCGCGAACGTCACTGACCGGGGGCTGACTTCCAGCGTCGGAGAAACGGGCTTCGGCGTGGCGGTTGCGATGCTCGGCGCCGGCGTGGCTGACATGCTCGCAGCCGCGGCCGGCGCGTGACCGTCGATGCCGGCCGCTGAGATAACTGCGACGAGCGCTGCCGCGCTCACAATCAACCCCCGCAGCAATCGCCCCTTCACGTTCTCCGCCGAATGTTTCTATTCCTTTGTGCACGCGCATCTTACTGACGTAAGTTCGAAACGTCCATGACCGGAACCGGGTACATGCAAGCCGGGTTGAAACGTGCTCAGCGCAGACTGTGAAAAACTCAAAAACGGGAACAGGCCCGGAATTCCGGACCTGTTCCATCTCCACGGCTGGGCCGCGATGCGTCTCCTCCCCCCGCGTGGCGACCCAAGGCTGTATCGATATATCGCGCTATGCGGCCAGCGCCGTCACCGCACTCGGCGTCACCAGACCTTGCTGTAAATTTCTCCGGTTGTGGCGCATCGCCGAAATCATCATTGCAATCGCCAGTACCGCACCCACGATCAGAATCAAATCAGATGTCCGAATTACTGTTCTTCGATTGATTCGTATTCGCATTCAGATCTTCCCGGCAGGCTGTCTCTATTCGAGCAGCGCACACCGTCCTCGATAGACTCTTAACGCAAAACCTGGACCGTGTGCCGCGGAAGGTCGGCATAGTCTCCGGGTTCGTGCGCCAGACCCGGACAAGGTGAATTTTCCCCTTCAATTTGGCGGATTATTATCCAATCTTCACTTCCGACGTTCTGGATTGGAGGTTCTGGAGACTCTCCAATTTGTAGCAAACCTCACACAATTGTCGGTTGCACCGTTGCAAATCGTCCCAAAAGCGGTCGGTTTTTGAGTCAGTTTCGCCTGATGCCGCAGACTTGAAGCCCCAATACGTCGGGGTCGGCGTCGCCGTCGGGGTTCGAGTCGCCTTCGGTGTGCGCGTCGGCTTGGGAGTGCGCGTCGGCTTGGGAGTGCGCTTCGGCCTAGGCGTGCGGGTGGGCCTTGGTGTGCGTGTCGGCCTTGGTGTGCGCGTCGGCGTGGCC
>JBAWCX010000201.1:0-10128 GCA_049590495.1 Binatus sp. (SeqCode) | reverse complement strand
TTGGTCGTGAAGAAGGGGTCGAACAGACGCGGCATGACGTTCGAGTCGATACCCTTGCCCGAGTCGCGCACCGAAACGTGCACGTGGCTGGGTTCGTTCCGACTCGCCCGCAAACCGACTTCGCGCGGCCCATCGCTTTCGCATACTGAATCGAATGCGTTTAAGACCAGATTCAAGACGGCCTGCGTCAAATGTACCTTGTCGCCCCGCACAGGTGGCAGAGAATCGGATATCTCCATTAACAACGAGATATTTTTCATTCTCGCGTCGGCGCTCACGATGCGATTGACATCGAGCAGAAGCTCTTTGACGTCGACCGGCGACGTCTTCGCTTCGCCGCGTTGAAACATTACGCGAACATCCCGGACGATTTCGACGGCGCGGGCATCGTCGCTAATGATATCGTCGACGGCACTCTCGATCTCGGTCAGATCAAGAGTCTTTGATGCGAGCAGACGCCGAAGGGCCCTCGCATTGTTCAGGATCGCGCCGAGCGGCTGGTTCAACTCATGCGCCAGGGAAGCGGTAAGTTCACCCATCGTCACGACTTGTGAAACCTGCCGCAATTCTTCCGACAAGCGGTGAATCTCCGCTTCAACGCGCTTTCGTTCCAGCGCGTTTCCGAATATGTCTGCCACCAGCTTCAGACGCTGAATTTCTTTTTCAGACCACGCTCTCTCGGAAAGGAGCGTGCCGAACAGGACCGCGCCGACCACAACTCCGGCGATCCTCAACGGGATCGTAACATTCGATTTGTTTCCATCACGTCGAAAGCTGTCCCGATCTTTGGAACCTTCCGGCGGAATGTCCTCAAGACGAGGGATTACGACAGCTTCGCCGGATAGCACCTTGCCGGTGAGCCACGGATAAGACCCGGTGTCGTTGACCCTGTGGCCGCTGTCCGGCGCGTCGAAGGGATCTCGCGCCCACTGGTGCGTCGTATAAATGAGTCCGTCTGCGGGATCGACTTGCACGACAGTGCTGCGATCGATGTTCATCGCAAGCACGATGCGGTGAAGGCATTTCTCTATTTCGCTGTCGATGTCTTCGACGGATGCGCGGACGAAAGTGGTGGACAGATCCGCCAAGAGTTTCTCGAAGTCCACGACCTCAAGGCTTCGGACTTCAGTGGGCGGAGCGGTGGCTACGACCGCGCGGCCGTTCTCCTCTTCCGAGTAACCAACCATACTGTTTACTGCCGGTCCTGGAAGCATCGACAGGGGGACCGAAACGAGCACTCCTAGTCCCGTTCTTATATGTCAGATCGATCTCGTGTGGAAGAGCGATCGCACGGCCGATCGCTTCAAGCAGTGGCTCTTCCTCGAATGGCTTGAACAGGACTGCGACCGCATCCATATCTCTGCCGCCAATGGAACCACAACGCTACTTTTCGCGTGGATCAGGCATTGAGAGACACGACCAATGAATTTGCGCGGATTAGGTTTGAAAGGGACAAAGTCTGATGTTGGGAAAAATAACGCAATAGACCTGGACGTTCCTCCCCATCTCCCCTCGTTGTTGCGACTAAATCCAGAGCTTTTGGTACGGCTCGACATTTGCTTACTCATTACTGCGATGAGAAACGCAAAAACCAATAGCGAAAAACTCGTTCTCGTAGTTGACGACGATCCCTCTGTCCGGAGGAGCACATCTCGGTTGCTTAAGACGCACGGGTTTTCCGTCATGCAGGCGGAGAACGGCCAAAGGGCGCTGGACGCACTCAAGCAAATGCGTAATTTCCCATGCCTGGTCGTGCTTGATATGGCGATGCCGGTTATGGACGGCCGCGGGTTTCTGAAGTTGCGTGCTCAGGACCCGCTCCTACGCGACATTCCAGTAGTGGTAGTCTCCGGAAGTCCGCAGTCCGGAGAACCCCTTGAAGGAATTAGTGCTTATTTGTGCAAACCCCTAAACGGCGACCGTCTCATCAACTTAATTCATCAGCATTGCTAGCGCTCACTATTCGGCCCATCCACTCGAGCGGACATGCGCCGCGAGTATGCCCGCTGTGATTGGAGCGCTCATGTCTTCCTGCGAAGCGAATTAGCCGGAGTGCCCGGTATTCGCCTCAACTGGCAATGCGAACTCCAGCGTCGCGCCACGGTCAGTATTCTGCGTCGCCCAGAGCCGACCGCCGTGATTCTCGATTATCGATTTCACGATGACGAGGCCCATGCCCATCCCGGTCGGTTTGGTCGTGAAGAAGGGGTCGAACAGACGCGGCATGACGTTCGGGTCGATACCCTTGCCCGAATCGCGCACGGAAACGTGCACGTGGCTGGGTTCGTTCCGAACCGCAAGCAAACCGACTTCGCGCGGTCCATCGCTTTCGCACACTGAATCGAATGCGTTTAAGATCAAATTCAAGACGGCCTGAGTCAAATGTACCTTGTCGCCCTGCACAGGTGGCAGAGAATCGGATACTTCGACTAACAACGAGATTTTTTTCATTCTTGCGTCGGCGCTCACGATGCGATTGACGTCGAGCAGAAGCTCTTTGACGTCGACCGACGAGGTCTTAGCTTCGCCGCGTTGAAACATCGCGCGAACATCCCGGACAATTTCGACGGCGCGGGCATCGTCGCGGATGATATCGTCCAGAGCGCCGTCAACTTCGGTCAAATCAGGGGTTTTGGATGCAAGCAGACGCCGGGCGGCTCTCGCGTTGTTCAGGATTGCTCCGAGCGGCTGGTTCAACTCATGCGCCAAAGAAGCGGTGAGCTCACCCATCGTCACGACTTGCGAAACCTGCCGCAATTCCTCCGACAGCCGGCGGATCTCCGCTTCCACGCGTTTTCGCTCTAACGCATTTCCGAATATCTCTGCGACCAGCTTCAGACGCTGGACGGTTTCCGGCGACCAGGCTCTTTCGCGAATGATCGCGCCGAAGAGGACCGCGCCGACAACAACTCCGCCAATCCTCAGCGGAATCGTGACGTTGGATTTGGTACCCGCGCGACGCGAGGAGACCACATCCTTGGAGGCTTCCGGAGGCGCTTCCTCTAGACGCGAGATCACGACCACTTCCCCCGAAAAGACCTTGGCCGTGAGCCACGGAAAAAACTCAGCCAAGTTCGTCCTGATGCCTCGGTCGGGGGCACTCACACCCTCTCGCGCCCACTGATGCGTGCTGTAAATAACTCCATCAGACGGATCGACTTGTAAGACGGTGCCGCGATCGACATTCATCGCGAGCACGATCAGTCGAAGCCATCGCTCTATTTCCCCATCGATTTCTTCAACGGATACGCGAATGAAAGCGGCGGACAAATCGCCCAGCAGCTGCTCGAAGTCCGCGACCTCCGGGTTTCGAGTGGCGAGAGCGGGCGAAGCAGGCGCTACCGCCGTGCCTCCGTTTTCCGTGCCTTCGGAGCGACTAGCCATAGAGTTAGGTGCGGGTCCGAGGCACCGACCTGGAATGGACCCTAAGGAGCACTCCCCGTTTGCTCCTTATACGTCAGAACCATCTCTAGTGGATAGAGCGATCGCATGGCCGATCGCATCAAGCAGGGGATCTTCTTCGAATGGCTTGAACAGGACTGCGACCGCATCCGATTGCGCCGCCAGGGAGCGAGTCCTGGCGTCACTCTTGCCTGTGATTAGTATCGTGGGCAAGCCGCGTCCGGAACCTTTTAGAACCTCGCACATCTCGATTCCGTTCATTTCAGGCATATCGATGTCGACCACCATGCACGCGTTTGTCCGCGGGGTCTCGCTTGCGAGCAATTCAGATGGCCGACCAAAGGTGGTAACACGAAAACCGGAGGCAGAGAGCAGCCTCTTCAATGAGCGAAGGACGGACGGATCATCGTCCACCACCAGCACAGTGGCCGGACTGATCGTACCAACAACCTTTGTCGGGCGAACCTTTGACTTGGCACTTTTGGATGATCGTTCGGGCCGGGCCGCGGCAACCTTCCTCGCCAAGTTGGTTACAATTCTCATTTTCAGATTTTATTTCAGACTCCTGTCGATGCAGTCCGCTCCATTTGGATAGCGGCTGTCTGGCTTTTATTTTGTTACAAACGTGTGACGTCACGCAATTGGACCAAAGTCCAATACGCCCGTCACGATTCGACGCCAAATCGCTCAGGTCCTGAGCCAACTAATGGCGCGTGTTCAAAGAGTACACGCTTCCTCTCGGGTCGCCGGCAAGTCGGCGGGTTTGATTGCAGCCGCCACGAGAAGAAATTGTTCGAAGGTCATCCCCAGTTGGCGAAAGCCGCCCTGACAGAAGACGAATGCGTAGAATTCAAGCATTTCGTCGCGGATGATCACAGGAAGCGCTCGAGATGCGAAGGCTTCGGGAAACTCATGTTGTTCATGTGGGAGAACAGAGCCAACCAGTCTGACCGGAGATTTGGATGGCCCTTCGATCAGTTGATACGGCGCTTCGATCACTTTGAGTGATGCAAAGCGCGAGTCTTGGGTTTGAACTGATGCTTCCATGGTATTCACCTTCCGTTGTATTGCACGGAGCTCGGATTCATCTGTACCAGGCGCGACCGTAACCGTAGTTCTTGCTCGTCTCCGATGGCTTTGACGACGGCCGTTGGGGGGAGTACAACGGCCGCCGTCTCGCCATTGGCAACCGTGCTTTGGCTGCCCAAGATCGCTAGATTCGCGCGCGCGGGTTCATAGTCTGGTACCTCGCGCACAAGCTCACGCCATATTAAGGACGCACGGGCACTGTCTCCCTCCTGGGCGTAGATCACACCCAGCAAATTGCGCGCGTCCGGTTGTCCGGGATTCAACAGCAGAGATGCCAGGATCTCGTGATGAGCATCTGCCAGCATTCCACGCCGCTCTTCGACCAGGGCGAGATTGAAATGTGATTCGGAATGATCCTCACCGAGGAGAACCGCATGTCGCAGGCTATCAGTCGCGGCGTCCAGATCGCCATTTTCAAGCTGAGCTAATCCAAGGTTCAGGAATAAGTCCCAACTTTTCAGTCCAAGCGCTTCGGCTTGCTGATACTCTCTAAGCTCCGACCCCCTGTCGTCCGCCATTCCCAGGGCAAATCCCAGATGATAGTGAGCGAGCGCGTTGTCCGGATGCTTGCGGACGACATCAACGTGGCGGCGAATCGCCTCCGAGTAATCCTCGGTGCCGAGGGAATAGTCGGCACTGACATCGCAGATTTGCTGCTCGGCTCCGCCCGCGATTGCGTCGTTCGGAATCCAAAATGAGAGCAGCGAGATAACCACCGCAACTATTACCGGCGCGATACTTCTCATGTCTCGGTTCCTCGACTACCTGCCGCTCAACACTGCGCCCAATCCAACGGGTAATTCTATTGGACCTTGGTACCATGCACCTTAGTGCAATGGACTAAAGTCCAATTGCGCCAGTTAGTATTCGCGGCGCAAACTCGCTGCATGAAACTTTTCCCCGCGATCGAGAGCGATGCATTAACGGCGTGCACTCTCAGGTGCTCAAACGCGACCAGGACGAGGTAGTACAACCAATGAAAAACACATCAGGACTTCTGGCGCTTGCCGCCGCAATCGCGCTTTCGGGGTGTTCCGAGCCGGCCAGTCGGCCGCAGGCGAGTTGCGAACTGATGACCGCGCAGATTTGTTCTCTCGGCACGGAAGCCCAGTTACACGAGGGCGCTCTGACGGTCAGCTATGCGTTTCGGCCGGAAGAGGCGCGGGTAGTTCCCTTTGTTGTCCCGGTAACGCGAAAGGATGGAGTTTTGGCCGCAGAAGTCGATTGCTACGCCAACACCGATTCTCATTCTTATTCGATAGTACGATCGGAACTCGCGATTCCGCCCGAATCTCAGGAGTCAGTTGACTTCCTCAGAGATCGACATTTGTGCGCCGACGAGAGCTCTTATGCAAATGGCGAACGCCCCGGTGTCGAGACGGCGTCAGCACTCCAATAGTCTCACGATGAACGGCCTTTTCGAATGGGAGTCAAAACTAAACTCGCCCCTCGCCCATGACGGGCGTATTGGCCTTTGGTACAACTGCGCTCTACCGCGCCGGGTGATACAAGTAGCGGTCCGGACAGAGCCGAGTAATTCGATGCGCTGCTCAAGCTGTGAATTCGAGAATCCGGAAGGCAGGAAGTTCTGCTCTGAATGCGGAGCTGTACTTCAGCACTGCTGTCCGCAGTGCGGCGCGGATAATGCCCCGACCGCGAAGTTCTGCGGAGAATGTGGCGCTCCCCTGAATGCGACCATTGGCACTCCAGTCTCTCAGACAGCGCACATTCAACAGGACGACGTCGTTGGCGAGCGCCGTCATCTGACGGTTCTGTTCAGCGATCTGGTCGGCTCGACCGAGATTTCTGCGCGGCTCGATCCCGAGGAATTCCGGGAACTTGTGGCGGACTATCACGGGGCTGCGGCAGAAGCGATT
Source organism: Binatus sp. (SeqCode) (assembly GCA_049590495.1). Lineage (GTDB taxonomy): Bacteria > Desulfobacterota > Binatia > Binatales > Binataceae > Binatus. Next base: position 3,760 of record JBAWCX010000201.1, on the reverse strand, counting down.
ACGCGCTTCGACGGCTACGTGGCGAAATACCTTGGCGACGGCGTCATGGCCTATTTCGGGTGGCCGGCGGCACACGATAACGACGCCGAACGCGCCGCACGCGCGGGGCTTGCAATAGTCGAGGCGGTCGCCGCCCTAAACAATCGGGACGCGAAGAGTGACCGTCCCAAGCTCTCGGTTCGCGTCGGTATCGATACCGGCAACGTCGTGATCGGCAATCGTGGCGGTAGCGAGTCGGAAGTCTTCGGCGACGCTGCCAACATCGCGGCGCGAGTACAGTCGGCGGCAGATCCGGATGCAGTGATTATCACTCCGGCCGTTAACAAGCTGGTTTCGGGCCTGTTCGTGGTAGAGGTGCGCGGCGCTCATCAACTTAAAGGAATCGCCGAACCGGTCGAACTGTATCGAATCATCCGGCTGAGCAGTGCGCGAAACCGTCTGGCTGCGTCGATGATACACGGTCTTACGCCGTTTGTTGGACGTGACGATGAAACGCGGCTTTTGTGGAGTCGCTGGCAACGGACGAGCGACGGCGAGGGGCAGGTTGTGTTGATCGTGGGTGAAGCGGGAATCGGCAAGTCGCGCCTGGTGCGCCAGTTTGGCAAGCGACTGGCCCCGACTCCGCATATCTGGCTCGAATGCGTCGGCTCGCCGTATTTCCAGAACACGCCCTTGTATCCGATCGCTGAAATGCTTCAACAAGGCTTCGCGCATCGTGGCGATGGATCGGACACGTCGAAGCTAAGTGAGTTGGAACGAGATCTGGAACGGGCGGGATTGAAGCCAGCCGAGGCAGTGCCGCTTATCGCCCCGATGCTGAATCTCCCGCTGGACGAAAAATATCCACGGCTCTTGCTCTCTCCGGAGCAACAGCGCAAACGCCTTCTGACGACACTGGCCGCATGGCTTTTCGGCGCGGCGGAACCGGTCGTGATGGCCGTCGAAGACTTGCATTGGTTCGACGCCTCCTCGCTGGAGCTGATGCAACTGCTCATCGAGCAAGCAGCCACGGCCCGCGTGATGTTGGTTTGCACTGCTCGCCCCGAGTTTCGCGCGCCCTGGTCATTGCGGACGCATCACGCGCAATTGACGCTTAACCGCTTGAGCGCTCTTCATGTGCGCCAGTTGGTGGCGAACGTGGTGGCTCACAGCGCGCTCTCAGGTGAGACGATTGAGAAAGTCGTCGAGCGTACCGGCGGAGTGCCGTTGTTCGTCGAGGAGTTAACCCGCGCCGTGCTTGAGAAAGGCGGTGCGGGGCCGGCGCTGCACGAGATTCCGGCCACTCTCCATGATTCACTGATGGCGCGGCTCGATCGGCTAGGTTCGGCAAAAGAGGTCGCACAGATCGCCTCGGTCATCGGACGGGAATTCTCCTATGAGCTACTCCAAGCCGTTTCGGAGATGCCAGAAGACGATTTGCAAACGGCGCTGGCGAAGTTGGCTGATGCGGAGCTGATTTATGCGAACGGCATTCCGCCGGACGCGACGTATACTTTCAAGCACGCACTGATACAAGATGCAGCGTACGACGCGCTGCTCAAAAGCAAACGAAGGCAAGTGCACGGCCGGGTGGCGCAGGCGCTTGAGGAGCAATTTCCGCACACTGCAGAGACGCAACCCGAACTCCTGGCGCATCACTATACGCAGGCAGGTCTTGCTGCTCTCGCAATCTCCTATTGGCACGAAGCGGGGAAGCGGGCTGCGCAAGGTTCGGCTAGTAAGGAGGCTGCAGCTCACCTCAGTCGAGGACTTGAGTTGATCGAAACGTTGCCAGACACTCCGGAGCGATCTGAACTCGAACTTGCCTTGCAGACGACTCTTGGTCCGGCTCTGATTGCCACCAAAGGCTACGCAGCCCCGGAGGTAGGCGCCGCATACGATCGAGCGCGAGAGTTGTGCCAGCGAGCAGAGAACTCTTCGCAACTCCCTATCGTAGTCTTCGGACTATTTGCGTTTTATGTGGTACGAGCCGATCACGAAAAGGCTCTCAACCTTGGAAAACACCTTCTTAGTTTAGCCGAGAGTGCGCAGGGCGAAGCTCTCCTACTGCAGGCCCATAATGCGCTCGGGTTGGCTTTTTTCTTCCAGGGCGAGTTCGCCGCCTCACGCGAGCACCTGGAACGCTCTATTTCCCTGTATGACCTTGAGAAACATCGTTCGCTGGCTTTTTCCTATGCCGGGCAGGACCCCGCGGTGACTTCCTCCGTCTTTTCGGCCTGGGCTTTGCAGAGTGCTGGCTATTCGGATCAAGCTCTCAAGCGCAGCATCGATGCACTCCGTCTGGCCCAACAGCTTTCTCACCCGTATAGCCTTGCTTACGTTAAAGGTATCGCGGCCGCGTTCCATCAGTTTCGGAAGGATGTGGAAGTGACACAGGGCCTGGCGGACGCGAGCTTAGCCTTAGCGACCGAACACGGATTTCCGTTCTGGTCGGCCTTTCAAACTATCCTTCTGGGCTGGGTATTGGTGAAGCAAGGAAAAGCAGATGAAGGAATAGCGCATATGCGCCGTGGAATGGAGGCGTATAGGGCTACTGGCGCAGAGCTGCTTCGGCCTTACCTCATGGGCTTGTTGGCCGAGGCACTAGGCGATATGGGATCGACAGAGCGAGGGCTCGCCTTAGTTACTGAGGCCTTGGACACTGTCGAGAAAACCGGAGAGCGCTTCTACGAGGCAGAGCTCTATCGGCAAAAAGGAGAACTGCTATTCCGATCTTACAGCGAAGGTTCAGGATTGCCTTCTACTACTAAGTCATCCCGCTCTTGTGAGATAGAAAGTTGCTTTCTAAAAGCGATGGACGTCGCGGGTCGCCAACAAGCGAAATGGTTTGAGCTTCGCGCGGCGACGAGCCTTGCACGTCTGTGGCGCCATCAAGGCAGAAAAGAAGACGCTCACAGGATGCTTGCAAAGTCTTATAACTGGTTCACGGAAGGCTTCGACACTGTCGATCTGAAGGACGCCAGATTGTTGTTCAGCCAACTAAACGAATAGCCGCGTCCGCTGGCGGCTTGGAAAGTATCAAAGGTACGATAAAATACAGGGCACGATGACCTGGCGCGTCTCGAAGAAGAACAAAATGTTCTTTACGAGGCTGAGAGTTTCTGAGTAATCCGATGCGTTGTACAAGCTGCGGGTTCGAGAATCCAGGAGGTAAGAAGTTCTGCTCCGAATGCGGAACTGTACTTCCCCGCGGCTGTCCGAAATGCGGTGCGGACGATGCGACTACCGCAAAGTTCTGTGGTGAATGTGGCGCTTCGCTGAGTGCGCCCGTCGACGCTGCGCTTGAGACCTCGTCCGCCCGATCGCGAGACTCCGCCGGCGAGCGCCGCCACTTGACCGTCATGTTTTGCGATCTGGTTGGGTCGACTGAGATCTTGGCCCGGCTTGACCCCGAGGAATTGCGAGAACTCGAAGCGGACTATAGCCGCGTGGTGGCCGAAACTATTGGGCGCTTCGACGGCTTTGTAGCGAAGTACCTTGGCGACGGCGTGCTGGCCTATTTCGGCTGGCCCAAGGCGCATGACAACGACGCCGAACGCGCCGCGCGCGCCGGACTCGCGATGGTCGATGCGGTCGCCGCGCTTAGTGGGCGTGACGAGAAAGACAGCGGGCCCAAGCTCTCAGTCCGGGTTGGCATTGATAGCGGCACCGTCGTAATCGGCAAAGGTGGCGGGAGCGATTCGGAAGTCTTCGGCGATACCGTCAACATCGCCGCGCGAGTGCAGTCGGCGGCCGCTCCTGACACTGTGCTTGTCAGCGC
>JBAWCX010000200.1:0-2902 GCA_049590495.1 Binatus sp. (SeqCode) | reverse complement strand
GATTCGCCCAGGTCGCGTAGGTGCAGTGACTCGTAATAAATGTCCCCCTTCACATGCGCTTGCATGCACGATCTCGACAGCGCCTTTTCCTCCTCCTCCCACTCGCCGTCGCAATGAAGGAGGTATGGACTATTCCGCGCGCCCAGTTCCGCGAGGTAGCGGCGGGCTTCAGCTAGCTCTCCGGTCCACGCGCACGCGACCACCATTTGGCCCAGCAACATGGGGCGGAAGCGCGCGGATTGTGCAGTGCGCGGCCTTGCCAATTCGGACGAGAACCAGAGCTGCGCCTCGCGCGGGTCCCGTAACAGAAGATGATTGCCGCCCCCCGTCCGTGCAACGCCGGCCCCGACGTACGTCCCGTTAATCGACTCAGCTCGCCGCCGCGTCTGGTTGGCCAGTTCGACTCCCTCGGCCACCGACCCGGTGAGGATCAGAAACAGAGAGGATACAATCGCGCCAAGCGCCCATACGGACCCGTTTCCGGTCCGCTCCGCAATGTCCATCGCGCGCCGCGCGGATGAGAGTCCGTCACTAGTCCTACGGGCCCAAATACAGGCGGCGGCCTTTTGGACGCACAAGTCCGCGTAGGCAAAAGACTCTGGTTGGTTGGCCAGTAGCGTCTCCGCCTTTTGGAAGTGGAACATCGACCGGCTCATATCCGTGACTCCGAGATCGGGCGCCGAGAAGTAGTGGCCTAGTCGGCTGTGCACTTCGCCGGTCATTTCTTGGTTATCAAGCTGCTCGTACAGCAGACCAGCCGCCTCGAGGTGTCCGATAGCTCTCGGCCCCGAGACGAGCTCGTCTCCGAGACGCCACAAGACATCTGCTTGGCGCTCGAGGTCTCCTCCCGTATGCGTTGCCATCAGTTGAAGCGTCGCTTCCCAGTGCGATGCCGCCTCCTCGTATGCGAACACGGCGTAAGAGGCGTCGCCGGCACGAATCGAGTAGTCGATCGCCTTCTCGACGATGGCGGCTTCGCGGAAGTGATGCGCCAGCGCGGCAAGGTGAGGCCTCAGGTTCGCCGCGTGCATCTCTTCCAGTGCGTCAGCAACCATGAGATGGCGCCGGCCGCGCTCTGCGTCGGTCGAATCCCCGTAAAGAGCCTCGCGGATCAGCGGATGCGTAAACCGATAGGTCTCGCGCGAGGTCGCCGCTACGATTCCAACTTCAGCCGCCTCGCGCATCAGCTCCGCGAGCGTTCCCGCGCTTTCCTGGTTGACACGTTCGAGCAACACCACGTCGAATTCCTGCCCGATCACGGCGGCGACCGCCAAGGCTGAACGCGCTTCGGCAGACAGCAGCGCGAGACGTTTGCGGATCGCGCCGCGTACGCCTTCGGGTAGCTTGAAGCCGCTCAAATCCAGGTGTTCCGCCATTCCGAGTTTTCGCTCGGCGAGCAGGACGCGAATTACCCCGTCCACGAACAGCGGATTGCCGGCGGTCACGCGGTGCAGCTCCGACGCGAAGGTGGCGCTGGGCGAGCGCTCCGCGCGGTGCTCGATCATTTGCGCTACTTCGTTCTCGGCCATACCGGCCAGCGGCATCGGATGACCATGGCGAACAATCTCGCTGATTGACTCCGCCAAGTAGGTCGAGCGGCGCACCTCGGCGTCTCGATACGTACCCACGATGACGACGCGCGAGTCGGTGAGTCCTCGCGCTACGAACTTGAGCAATTCGAGCGAGCCGCGGTCGGCCTCGTGCAAGTCGTCGAGAATCAGGACCACCGGGGTAGAGCGCGCGACCCGCTTGACCAGGGTCGCGACCGCGTCGAACAGCCGAAAGCGCCCCTGCTCCGGATCGGAGGATGACCGCTGCTGCGTTGTTTCCGCCGCCAGCTCGGGAATCAGTTGCCCGATCTCAGGCGGGACGGCCGTCTGTTGCGGCCGTGCGCGGCCGGGCTCCAGTACGAGAGCGCGGACGATTTCCACCCACGGCCAATACGCGGGCGCGCCGCCGCCCTCCCAACATCGCCCCCACGCGACACGAACACCGCGCGAGGCGGCGTCGGCCGCGAGTTCGTCGGCGAGGCTGGTCTTGCCGATTCCAGGTTCGCCGGAGATCAGAAAACAGCTTCCCCGGCCCGCGAGTGATTCTTCGAGAGCGCCGCGCAACTCTGAGAGTTCGCGCGTGCGTCCTATGAACGCGTTTTGTTGCGCACCGCGCTCCGCAGCTTCTTCCTTTTCCCCCATATTCTTTCAGACTACCTATTCATGTTGCAGCATTTTCAGGCGATAGGTAGGGAAGGTAGGGGAATCGTATCGCTTTGCACGGCCTAATTCAAAAACAGTGTTGACATCGAGTGAGGAGCCGGATGGCCGCCGCAAACGCCGCGGTCTGGCATGAAGGTCCTTCGATCTGCTCGGGGGCGGAATCGAGGAGCTGCAAGGTGAAGTCCCAGCCGAGGCATGGTTCGATCATCCAACGGCAGAAGGTTCACTACATTGACGAGCATTCCGTCCGAACGAGTTACGGCGACGTCGATGAATATGAAGAAAAACAGGCCGGCCGCCAGTCAGACCGCCGTCGTAGCAGGCAGGTATGGTCGGCGGGTCCTGCCCCAGCGGATCTCGCGAGTCACCGAACGGCGCGCTTACGTTCGCGAGCAGTCGCGGCGTCGGCATGGCCATCGCACAGTCGATCTGGCGAGCTGGTCGGTCGGCTGCATCGATCTTCCGGAGAACTATCGTTGTGCGGCGCGCCTCGCATCGTGCTCGGCACGGCGCTGGATAGCAGCATCTCCCGATCTGAACGGCCGTCGGGACGGGGTCGAAGTCAGGCAGGAGCATCGTTTGGTTCTATCGCGATTCACCCTCCGGGCGGTCTTGTGCAGCTGGCCAGGTTCGCGTCTTTCAATTCGCCCGTCCAGTGGGCGATACTCGGCCCAATCTTGGCTGCGGGA
>JBAWCX010000199.1:0-20699 GCA_049590495.1 Binatus sp. (SeqCode) | reverse complement strand
GTATTTGCTGACGCAGATGCCGACGATCATCGTGCCCGCGCTTATCGGCGTCGCGATCGTTACCGCTATCGTCCATCGTTTCGCGATGCCGGTGCCGGGGTTGGGAATCGCGACCCCGATGTTGATTCCGCCGATCGTCGCCGCCGCCTGCGGCTACTTTCTCGGCTCTTCAGAGCACCATCGGGACGCTGTCGCCTTCATCAGCGGCGTGATGGGCACGCTCATCGGCGCCGACTTGCTCAACCTCCACAGCCTGCGCGATCTTGGCGCGCCGGTCGCATCGATTGGCGGCGCCGGCACCTTCGACGGAATCTTCCTGACCGGAATCGTGGCCGTCCTGCTGGCGTGAGCGGGGAAATGCGAGATGAGTGTAACTCTTTCGATCAAGAAAGTCCCTGAAAAGCTGGTAAAACGACTTAGGCACAAGGCCGCGATGCACAAGCGGTCGCTTCAGGGCGAGTTGATGGCCATTCTTGAAGAGGCGGCTTCGCCAACGAGGCTGACGGTCGATGAACTTTGGCAGGCAGTCCGGCGGATCGGACCGCCGGTGCCGGGGGACAGCCTGAAGATGATTCGTGAAGATCGCGATGCCCGATAAGGTAGTCGACGCCTCTGTGATCGCGGCGTTGGCGTTCAAAAAGAGGTAGTGCCCTACTTCGGTTTCGGATCGCCTTTCAATTCATCTGGAACGATGTCGGGGAACTCCTCATAGAGCCGTCTCGACAGCTTGACCGTTCCGCCCATGCTTTCTCCGATGAACGGCACGTATTTCTTGAATTCTTCGGCGGACACGTTTGTCTCCATGTAGGTAGCAACGTAACCAAGGCTGTTACGGATGCCAATCAGAAGGCTGTCGATTCTCAGCGCAACGTCTCGTTTCATGATCCTACTCCAGCGAACAGTCACACGGGCTTGAACTTCACCAGCGTGCAATCCGGCGTCACGTCGTCGAAGAAAACCTGTACCGGCATCTCGACGCGCACCTTCTCCGGCGCCGCGACGATATTGCTCGTCATGCGCGGACCCTCGGCCAGCTCGACGATCGCCAGCACGTACGGTGCGTCCGCAAACGCACGACTCGACGCTCGCCGAACGACAGTGTAGCTGTACACCTTGCCGCGCCCGCTCACGCGCTCCCACGCAAGCTTGTCCGAGAAACATTTCGGGCATCGATCGCGCGGATAGTAAACGTACTCGTGGCACGCGCCGCAGCGTTGAATCGTCAGCTCGTGACGACGCGCTGCCTCCCAAAACGGACGGCTGGTTGGCGATGGCTTTGGAAGCGGTTTGTAGTACTCGCTCATGATTTGCGCTCCAGCACGAGACTTGCCTGCTCGCTCATGATTCCGCCGTTGCCGTTGACGTAGCCGAGCGCCGCGTCCTTGACCTGGCGCTCGCCGCCGCGGCCCATCAACTGCCGAATCGCTTCCGTCACGTGACTCATGCCGCCCGCCAGCCCCGGCTGGCCGAACGACAATTGCCCGCCGTGCGTGTTGCACGGAAAGTCGCCCGCGTACGTCAGGTCATGCTCCATAACGAACGGGCCGCCCTCCCCTTTCTTGCAAAAGCCGGCGTCCTCGAGCGTGACGATCACCGTGATCGTGTAGCAGTCGTACGGACACACGAGGTCCATGTCCTTCGGCTGCAGACCCGCCATCTTGAAGGCTGCTGCGGCGGCGGGCTTGATCGGCGACTCCGTGATCGACGGCGCGTACGTGATCGTCGAATGATTCGCGTACTCCCCCGCGCCAAGGAGCCATATCGGCGGATTCTTCGCGCGCTTCGCCACCTCGGGCGACGCGACAATTATCGCAGCGCCGCCGCTCACCGGGCTTACGATTTCATATAGATGAAGCGGATCGACGATCATGCGCGAGTTCAGCACGTCGTCGATCGTGAGCGCCTTGTCATTGAACGTCGCCAACGGATTCTTGAGCGCGCTGGTGCGCTGATCGACCGCGACCTTGGCCATCTGCCGAGCAGTCGTGCCGTACTCATGCATATGGCGATGCGCAATCATCGCGTAACCACAGTTGGCGCCGATATTTCCGTACGGCGCTTCGAACTCGCGCTGCACCGATATCACCGGCGGGCGCTGGTCGCCGGCCTTGTTCAAATCCGCGACGATACACAACACCGCGTCGCACATTCCCGCATCGATCGCCGCCGCCGCGCGCCAGATCATCCCTGCCGGACTCGCGCCGCCGATATCGACCTGGTTGAGCATCCGCACATTTAGCCCCAGCACCTCTGCCGCGCTCGCCGGGTAAATCATCCCCGGGTCCGAAAACGGCACGCCGACCAGGAAGCCGTCGATGTCCTTTTTCTCAAGCCCCGCGTCCGCGATCGCCTCGGCCGCGACGCGCGCCATCAGCCCGAGCGCAGTCAGGTCGCCCGGTTCCTTGACCGGTTTTAGTTCACCAATTCCAATCGCCGCGGCTTTTCCCTTCAAGCTCATTGCATCGACTCCCGCGTTTGCGTGTGTCCCGAGATTACCTGTCCTCACTCGATCACGACTACCACAGATCGCCTCTCGCGAGCCCACGACCGCGCGGTTCAATTAATTGAAAAAATCTTATAGTTTTGTTCGTTCGAGGTGCTTTTAACGAGATGGCATTTATCATCTGTGACGACCATAACCTTGATGTAGAAGCTGACGGGATCGACAACCCCGTCGCGAAGCAGTTGATGCTCACCGACGCCAAGCCGGACGCGACCCCGCTCGAAAAAGAGATCATCGAGTTCGGCAGAGTACATCGCAAGTGCAATATCCGGATCCTCGCCGGATAGGTTTTCAGATTCGATCGAGTCGCGAAGCGATCGCCGGCTAGATGGCGAAGATCGTCGCTTCCTCACGCCCGCGCGCATTTTACGCATTCGATGTTGACCGGCTGACCAACCGGCAGATACACTGCCGAGGCGGGGTGGAGCAGTCTGGTAGCTCGCCGGGCTCATAACCCGGAGGTCGAAGGTTCAAATCCTTCCCCCGCAACCATTCGAACCGCTATTCGCGAGACTCGGACGCCAACCTGGCGCTTGCAGAACTTGCCGAAGAGACGGCCAGTATCGAGAACCGCTTGACCCGGGCCGGCGCGATGGTCGAGGCGCCCGGCCCGGGTCAACTTATAGACCGAAAAATCAGAGTGACGCTGCGACGCTCGACGCCTGGCTCACCAAGCTATCGGCCTCGGTGATCAGCGATTTCGCCTGCGTCTCATCGATCGCCTGTCCGCCAAAGGCCGCCCCTTCAAGCATCGCCTTCATCTGTCCAGCAATCGAGTCACGCTCCATCGTCCATTCCTGGATCTGTTGCTCGAGCGTCAGATATGTGGTCGGGTCGCTCGAACTCAGCGCGAAGGTCGACACCTTGAGGCTGTCCATGCCCAGTTGACCGAACGGCGCATTGATCTGTTTGTACGCCGCGCCGAGACTCAACAAGGTCGCGTTGTGTGCTTTGAGGCTCGAAGGCAGCGCTGACTTGTTGATCGCTTCGACGATAACCCGCCCATCATGAGTGTAGTCGTCCTGCAATCCCAGCAACGTCAGCATCGTGGGGCGCACGTCGGTATGGTCGCTGAAGAACGCACTGGTCTGACCTAGCTGATTGACTCCAGGTCCGACCATCCCGAGCCAGGTCGTGGCAATCTCCGGCTGAATATCGCCATGGTTCCAGGCGAAACCGTTGTCGATGCAGATCAAGCCGGAATCAATCGGAACATCGGCACAGAAGTCCGCCGGCTGCGTCGAGAAATCGAAGAAGAAATCCGGATTGCCAAAGTAGGTGAAGTTCGGCGTCCGCAGCGGATCCGGCGTAACCATGTGAAGGAGTTTTTCCTCGACCGGATCCGCCATGGCAGCCAGCGTGCTCACATTTTCGCCCGTGTAAGGATCGGGAGCCGTCAGACCCGCCATCGCAACCTCGAGCCCGCGCGCCAGCGAGTCCGGGCTGGCCGGGTCGAAATCAGCGCTGGTTGGATCGCCGATAATATAGATCGTCGGCGCAGAGTCCTCGTGTTCGCTGAATGCGGTCGAATCGACCGGCGCTACCAAATCGTTCAGATCCGCGTCGATCTCGCCGATTAGCTCTTCTCCCGTCGTTGGATCGTTGGGGTATACGCACGTCGTCGTCACTCCGTCGCAGCTCGGATTAGTCGGTGCGGATCCGACGAAATGGTCGCCCTCCTCGACGGTGAAGACGAACAGAGTGTTGCTCTGATCAATGCCGTCGTTCTTGAGCCGTGCGAAAAATTGTGCAAAAGCCGCGTCATAAGCCTGCAACTGTGCGACGTAGCCCGCCTGGCCCGGGCCGAACGGGACGCCATTCACATGATCATCATGCGCGTCCGCGATGTACGCGAAGGTGATCGGGATGCCGGCTTCCTGCATTTCCGCGATCGCGCCCAAGGACTGGGTAGCCAATGGATCGAACCCTGTAAAACCTACCAGGCCGGAGTCGGCATTCGTAAGAACGTTGCCACTTAGATCTTGCAGACCGCCAGGGAGTCCCACGGCGGGAGCGACGTACTTGGCCCCGAATAAAGCATTGAAACCCGTGTACCCGCCGGGTTCATCCGGAAGCATATCGGGCTTGGCGCCGTTCGCCGTCGTGCAGATCGGACTGTTTTGTGCGCAATGCACAGCGACCCCCTGAAAATCCGCGGTCTGCTGATTGAAACTCTCGGTATCTTGCGGCGATCCGAAAATGTTGGCGACGTCCGTGAGAACGGTCTTTCCGCTGATCTTTTCGGTTGCACTTTCAAACTCGAGATTGGCGAAGGCAAATGCCCCCACATCGCATCCGGCGCGGGTAAACGGCACCCACGGTCCGGGCATGTTCTTCACATTTCCATTCGGATCCAGCGTCACCATTACCGGCGTCGTGTCGTTCGACGCTGAGGACACCTGGTTTACCTTGTCCGTCCAATAGTTGAACGTGGCCGGGAAAGAGATGGAGCTCCCCGCCGGCGTCCCTGCAAAGACGCCGAAGCTGTTGGACACCGCAGCTCCATTGCGGTCGCTGTACACTCCTGTGACCGACGTGACCAGGCCGTTCGCCGTATGCGAGATGAGCACGGTGTGGTCGTTAACGTCGAAGGTGCCGTTCTGCCTCAGGAAGTTCAGCAGGTGCGGCATCTGTTCGAGGTCGGAGGGCACGTTGGGGTTGTCCCGAAGGAAATGCGTATTGTCGAATTGCACGTAGATGACGTGCTGGATTCCGTTGCCGAGCTGGCAGGGCGGATTTTCGGGGGTGTGCGGATGCGCGAGCGCCGGCGCCGCCGCGAGCAGGATAGCGCCGACCAATGCCGGCACGGATTTGAAGATTGGGTTGCGAAGTTTCACAGCATTGTTCCTCCCTGAATGGTGTGTGCGCAAAGTCAACTGGACCGGGGCGACTCTGCGTCGCGTGATTACCAGCCACCAATAGCGCGCGATGTTCTGCGAATGTGTGAACAGTCGAACGAATAAGGATTAAAAATTATGCGCAATGGCTCGGACGCCATCGCGCGTTTCGACGCGCTAAAGTTGAAGGTTTCGCGCGGTAACCGTTCGTTTGAAAGAAGATCTAAATCGGCGCGAAACGCACGCGCCATATCCGCGTCACGGATCGATCTCGGATTTGAGGTTCCGGAGTATCAATCCATTGGCGGCACGCCCGCGACGAGCGTGAACCAAGGACGATCCGAAAAATCTACAGGCCAGATAAGTCCGCTGTGGGTAGGTAGTAATACTCTAGCTCTTGCAGAACTTGCCGAAGAGATTTCCCCCGTCGAGACATCCGTCGTCAGTGAGGTTGAAGACCTCCTGCTGTCCGTTGACGATTAGAAGCACCTGCTTACCGTCGACCTTGTAATTGGCGCGCACCGTCTGCTCCATCATTGAGATGTTCACCTCGGTGCCCGAGATAAATTCGAGCTTCGACATTACGAGGCCGTTGCCCATGCCGCCGCCCTTCGGAAGATAGGTTCCGCTCAAGCTGTTGTGACCGCAACCGGCTACGAAAAGACAGAGCAACGCGGCAAATGTGATCGACTTCATTGCTTCTCCCCTAAACCCGGCGGCTTACAGCGCAGCCTCGTAACGCATTGCGCAGTCATAGGAGCCTGTCGCGCGAGATTTTGTCAAGCGGACCGCTCTGCCACCCGTCAAATTTGCCGGCCCCAAGTGTCGAGATAAGCGAGCTGGTCCACTGGACGCCGTATCAGCGGCCCGTGTCCGCGCCCGACCGGATAGCCGATTGGTATCGCCGCGGCCGTATACCATGGATCGGGAATCTCCAGCAGCTTGCGCACCTCAGGTTCGCATTCGCACAGTAGCGTCGTCAGCACACATCCCAGCCCTTCGGCGCGGCATGCGAGCAGCAGGTTCTCGACGGCGGTGTAAACCGACCCGCCGCCGACCACCGAAACTCGCGCCTGCTTCGCGTCTGTGATCGCCATATTTTTCGGATTGAAGCAGAAAACCGCGACCACCGGCGTCTCGCCGAAATGCGTGCCCAGATAATCGCCAGCCGCCAACGTGCGTTCAGCTCGGGCGCGCGCTTCCGGCGACGCGCTTGCGGGAATCGCGCCGCGGTATTGCTTCGAGTACGCAATCCATCGCTCGTTGTAGAGTTTGCCCTAGCGGCTCCTTCAGCGCGCGGTCTTTCACGACGACTATCCGCCATGGCTGGACGTTTCCGCCTGTCGGCGCCCACGTCGCTGCTTCGAGTACGCGATGCAGCACGTCGTCCGGTATCGCGTCGGGCCGCAATCGCCTCACGGCGCGCAGCGTCCGCATCGTTTCGTAGATTCCCATTTCCTGCATTTTGATTTCTCCCTCGCGTTCATCCTGCGCCGAGATGAGATCGCAGCACACCGATCGCCGCCAACGCGAACAGCGTTACATCCATCGATGCGTGCGCGATGATCGACGCTTCCAGGCCGCGGCGTAGATACAAGCGGCCGAAGACTACACCTTCCCATGTTTGCGGCATCACCAGTCCGCCGATCAGCAGTCGCCAGGAGCTGTGGAACAGCGTACCGGCAAGAGGCGCCAGGTGAATTAATCCGAATGCGTAGCCCTGCGCTATCGTCACGATCCAGAGCGCGCCGCGTCCTGGATGGCCACGCGAGTCGCGCGATAGCAGCCGTGCGACCCATGCAAAGAGCGCATACAGCACCATTCGAAACTGGATTTCCTCACTGACAGCCGCCGCGATTGCCGCCAACGCTCCGACAATCGCAATTCGCCCCGGCGCCAGGGTCAGCATAGGCGGATTCGGGATCTTCAGGCCGGCGCCGCCATGACGAATAAGCAGTAGCGGCACGATTATGATCAGCAACACGCTCGCGCCCGCCGCCGCGGCCAGCAGCGCGTAACCGAGCGAGACTCTGATCAGGCTGCGAATCGGGAAATGCAGTTTCTCGCGCGCGGCCTTTGCGGCTATCAGTGGCGCGCCGGGCAACCCGAGCTCGCCGTTGAGATGAAGCGTCAGCGGTATCAACGACGCGAGCACCAACGTGAGGCCGAGGAACGGCAGCGCGTGCCAGATTTCCGATCGGTCGAGCGACTTTATTGCCATCGCGAGCGGATACTCGATGACCGCGCCGGCAATCGCTAGCGCGATCAGAATCGCCGACTCGCGCCGCCACGCCGCGCGCTCCGCCAGCGCGTCGCCGGAGTGATCTGCCGCCGGCTCGCTCACTTGATCGTCGGGATGAATTCAGGAACGTCTTTCGATGCCTTCATCTTCCACTTCGGCTTGCGTTTCTCCACGAACGCGCTCACGCCCTCGTACGCGTCCGGCTGCTTGCCCGCCCACACGAACGCCCGCGTGTCTGCCGCCTGCGCCTTCTCTATTTCCGGCTCTGCCAGCAGTCCGTAGATGAGCCGCTTGGTTATCGCGACCGAGACCGGCGCCGTGTTCTGTGCGATGTCGAGAGCCATCTCGCGCACCTTGGTCATGAACTCCGCATCGGGCCACACGTGGCTGACGATTCCGAACTCGAGCGCCTCGCGCGCGCTGATAATCCGCCCGGTCATCAGCAGTTCGTTGGCCTTGGCGACGCCGATCATGCGCGGGACGGTCCACAGGCTGAGCGCCTCGGGAATAACTCCGCGCCGCACGAACACGAAACCGATTCGCGCGCTCTCGGCGGCGACCCGGATGTCCCATTGCATCGGCAGCGTGATTCCCATTCCGACCGCCGGCCCGTTGATCGCCGCGATAATCGGTTTGCGCACGTTCCACGGGCGAATTGCCGGCGCCGGCCGATTGCGGCGCTCGCCGCGCGCGTCGGCGTCGAAAGTATTGCCACCGCCCGACAGGTCGGCGCCCGCGCTGAACGCGCGTCCCGCGCCAGTCACGACGATCACGCGAACCTCGTCATCCTGGTCGTATTCGGCGAACGACGCGTAAAGCTCGGCGGCCATGGTGCCCGAGAACGCGTTTAGTTTCTCCGGGCGATTGAGCGTGACCGTCGCGACGCCATCTTTGACTTCCTTCAAAATATGTCCATCAGCCATGTGAGTTGCTCCTTGTGAGTGGAAATCCTCTACGAATATTTTACTGCGGCGATTTCGAGACTGCTAAACAATTCAACATGAACTGATATTCGATTGCCGTCTCGCGCAACTTCTGGAAGCGGCCGGACTTGCCGCCGTGGCCGGCTTCCATATTGACCTTGAATAAGAGCGGGTTGCGGTCAGTCTTCATCGCACGCAGTTTCGCGACCCACTTGGCAGCCTCCCAATACGGAACCTGCGAGTCCCACAAGCCACTGGTGACTAGCATTGCAGGGTAGGCCTTGGGTTCGACGTTGTCGTAGGGCGAGTAAGACAGCATGTAGTCGTAGTAAGACTTCTTTTTCGGATCGCCCCACTCGTCAAATTCATTGGTGGTAAGCGGAATCGATTCGTCGAGCATGGAAGTTACTATGTCGACGAACGGTACATCCGCGATAATGCCGCGATAGTCCTGTGGCGCAAGGTTCGCAATCGCACCCATCAGCAACCCTCCGGCGCTGCCGCCGTGCGCGAAGACCTTGTCCCGCGCGGCGTATCTCCCGCGCACTAGATGCCTGGTTACGGCGATGAAATCCGTAAAGGTGTGTTTCTTGTTCAGCAGCCTGCCTTGCTCATACCAGGCACGACCCTTCTCCTGTCCGCCGCGAACATGCGCGATAGCGACGACGAATCCGTGGTCCATAAGACTCACCCAGTTCGCCTGGAAAGCTGGATCTATGGACAAGCCGTACGACCCATAAGCGTACTGGTAAAGAGGCGCGCTTCCGTCGAGCTTCCCTCCTCTCCGATAGGCGATTGAAATCGGGATCAAGGCACCGTCGCCGGCGATCGCATGCAAATATTCGGTCGTGTAGTTCGTTGAATCGAATCCTCCCAGGACCGGCTCAGTCTTAAGTATCGTCTTCTGGTCGGAGGCCATATCGTACTGATAGGTCGTTTTCGGCGTCGTCAGCGAGGTGTAGATATAGCGAACTTTCGTGGATTTTATCCCAGGGGTAGGAACCAGTTGCGTTGTGTAAGAAGGTTCCGCGGAAGCGATCACGAAGTCCCGCTTCCCGTCCCACGATCTCACGTGCAGCTTCATAAGGCCGCCAGAGCGCTCGTTCACGACGATATAGCTGTTGAACACCTCGAAGGCCTGCAAAAAAGTGTCTTCTCGCGCCGGGATCACTTCCTTCCAGGTGCTCTTATCGGCCACCTTCTTGACCGATGCACGCACGAGGCGGAAGTTCGGCGCGTCCCAGTTGGTGCGCACGATGAAATCACCGCGCACATGAGCCATCTGGTACTCATGATTCGCCTCGCGAGGAATCGCGACGTTGAATTCGAGGCGTGGGTCGCCGGCGTTCGCGTAGCGCCATTCGCTTTGCAAAGTACTTCTAAGTGCTATGAACAAGTACTTATCAGACTTGCTCCTGGCCACACGCACGTAATAGCTGCGATCCTGCTCTTCATATACCAGGGGATCTTGCGCAGGATCGGAGCCAACCACATGTTTGCGAACTATCCGGCTAAGCAGGGTGACGGGATCCTTCTCGACGTAGAGCAGAGTCTTATTGTCGTTCGCCCAGACCAGGTTCGGCTCCACGTTAGTCACGGTGTCCGCCAGCACCTCGCCAGTGTCCAGATTCTTTATCCTTAGAGTGTACTGGCGGCGGCCTACATCGTCTTCGGCGTATGCGAGCATGTGCCCGTCGGGGCTAACGGCCCAGGTACCTATCTGAAAGAAGGCCTTGCCGGCGGCTAGCGCATTACCGTCGAGCATCACATGCTCCGGCGCGCTCATCGCATGCCATCGTCGCGCGTAAACTGGATACTCACGCCCAGGCTCATAGCGCGTGTAGTACCACCAACCTTGCCGTAGGACAGGCACGGACGCGTCGTTCTGCTTGATGCGCCCGATCAGTTCCTCGTATAGCTCATCCTGAAGAGTCTGCGTCGGCGCGAGGATGGCGTCAGTATAAGTATTCTCTGCGTCGAGGTAGCCCAGCACTTCCTTTGACCGACGAGTGTCGTCCCGCAACCAGTAGTAGTCATCGGTGCGCGACCCATTGGGTGAAGGCACCTGATATGGCCTTCTCGCGGCGATAGGTAGCGATGGTATAGCAGCTGGTGCGGCAATAGGCTTGGCCTCTTCTAGCACGGCTGCGGAATCACGACGCATTCGGCGGCTCGCTCCTATGTTAAGTCATTTCTTCGGGTCCGCATTCAGCGCGTCGACGAACGCCATCATCTGAACGATCTGTTCGCGGACCAGCTCGGGCGTGTTACCCGCCGCTTTGTCCAGATCGCCGATCTCTTCCGGGACGTACCAATGCAGCTTGTCCGAGTGATAGGCCTCCCACACCACCCTCGCGACTTCGATCGGCGCAATCAGCCGGAACATTCCTTCCTTGGGCGCGCGCTCCGCGGTCCCGGGCGGCAGTATCGCCGTATCGATCAGACCTGGCAGAGTGTCGGCCGCACGCACTCCGTAGCGGCGGAACTCGATCGAAAGCGCCTCGGTCAAACCCTTGACCGCGTGCTTGGTGGCTGCGTACACGGCGATTCCCGGCATCCCATAGGTGGCCGACGAGGATGACGTGGTGAAGCAGAGCGATCCGGGAGTGGCCTTGAGCATGCCGATCGCGGAATGAATTCCGTTAAGCACGCCGATGAAGTTCACACGCACGACGCGCAGGATGTCCTCGAACGGCTGTTCGTCGAAGTAGCCGCCCACGCCAATCCCGGCATTGTTAAAGAGAATGTCCATCTTGCCGCCGGTCGCCGCGCCGAATTCCGCGAGCGCGCGCTCGTAGTCCTGCTTGTCCGCAACGTCGAGACATCGCACGACGCAGTTGTCGGCGCCCAGTTCCTTCTCGAGCGCGCGCAAGCCATCGTCATTGACGTCGTAACCGCCGATAAACCATCCTTTCTCCCTGAACAAGCGCGAAGTCTCACGGCCCATCCCCGATGCGGCGCCGGTGATAAAGATCGATTTGCGTCCATTCGCAGTTCCCATAGAGTTCTCCAAGGTGCCGTTACTACGGATCGAACATAGACGAAACGCGAGGCCGCTGGCGACCTCTCCCCTGACCCCTCTACCTTTTGGAGAGAGGAAGGAAAGATGAGATGCAGTGCTTCGTGTACGTGCTCGGTAGTTCCGGCCCCGACGGATATCGAACCTACGTCGGCTGGACCAACGACCTGGATCGACGCCTCGCGCGGCACAACGCTGGCACCGGCGCGCGCTCGACGCGCGGCCGCGTCTGGTTCCTGCTGTATGCGGAGCGCCACGAATCACGCGAAGAGGCGATGAGCCGCGAATGGCACCTGAAACGCGATCGCGCGTTCCGAAGAGGGCTCATGTGTGGGAAGGGGAACCGTCGTGCTTCTACTTCTTGAAATCGATTGGTTGTGCGCAGGCGGAGCCGCCGGCGTTGTAGCCGTAGACCATTTCGCCGCCTAGGTCTGCGCCTGCCGCTATCAGGCCCATCACTGCGATCAGGCCGGCGAGGAATACGTAGCGGCCCCGGGTTGGCATCGGGCGCGTCGCGATCGCCCATATCGCCAGCGCGCCGGTCACGACAGATGCCGCGACCATCAGATGCTTATGATGCCGCAGCAGTTCATCGCGCACTGAATCCGAAACCATCAGGCCCGGCGCCGCATAGAAGCCGCTGGCCAACGACGCCGCCGCACCGAGCGCGCCCAGCATCAGCATCCATAGCGCCGTCCACTGAAGCCGCTCGCTCGCCAGGATCCACGCGAGAAAATAAAGCAGCGCGGCGCCGTACAGGAACGCGATCGGAAAATGCACCAGGAGCGGATGATAATTCTGCAGCTGCGATGCGCCCGGCAGAATGCTCTCCAGCACGACGATGTATGCCCGCGGCTACGTCGCTATTTCACTATTTCACTGACTCGACGACGAGGTATTCCGTGCCGTTCTTGCTGTATTCCTTGCCGGTCACCGTCACCTGGTCTTCCATGTGCTGAATGACACTGGCGGGAAGCGGCGACGCGTCCTTGTCGGGCAGCAGGACGTAGGACTTCTCGGTGCCCTTTTCGATAAGCGTCACGGGAATTCCCGCGGATGCGCACTTGATAGCGCACGCCTTGTGGCCCGCGCCCTTCGCGCCCATCGTGCCGTAGCAGTACGCGTCTTCAAGATTGCCGGTGACGGATTGCTCGCCGCCATTGGCCGCGATTGCCGCACCAGCCAGTCCAGCCGCCGCAACAAAAACGAGCGCCAGTCCGAAATTCGCCAGTCGTTTCACGATTCACCTCGTTAAAACGAAAATTCCTGTGAGTGTGTTTGTCTAGCGTCGATAAGGACGGGCTTCGACTGTCGAACCGACGTCGTCGCCGCCGAACATCTCGCGCCATCCCTTGCGCCGCGATCCGGGCAATCGCGCGCCCAGCCGCTGCAGGTGCAGCTCGAGGATCTGCTTGAGTTCGTCGTTGAGGCGCTCGATTTCGACTTCCTCGGGCATCTTCGGGCGCGGCTGCCCGTCGGCAATTCCGCCGCGGCGCCGGCCGTAAAGCTGCTGCAACCGCAACTCCGCTTTCGCGAACATCGCCTTGTACTTGTAGTCGAGCCGGCTGAGCGCGTCGGTCATCGCGGCCAGCGCCACGAACCGCCGCCGCATCCGCCACCATTCGAACAGCGTCAGCAGCACGACGCCGAACATGACCAATGAGAAGATTCCGAGGCTGACGGCGGTCGCGCGCCACCACGGCAGAATCTTGACGCCGGCCTGCAAATCCTGGTTGTCGCCGGTCAGTTCCTGGACCTGCGTCTGGAGCGATTTGACCTGCTCCTGAGCCGTGTCGGATTTCTGCTCCGCCGCTTGCTGTTGGGCGCTCAGCGTCTCGACCTGAGCCTTGAGCGTAGTGACCTCGGTAGTGAAGGGATGCGGAATCTTCAGCACCTCGTCGACTTCCAACTCGTCTTCAACGTGCATCCGGTTGGCGCGGGCGATGTCGTCGGCGGTGACTCCGAACATCTGGGCAATTGTACCGATATTGTCGCCGGAGCGGACCGTGTACGGGATGATGTTGGCGGGATGACTGACGGGCTTGGGCGCCGACTCGTCGGCAGGCGCATCGGGGTCGCGAGGCTCGGCGGCGCTCGGCGGACGCGCAGCTCGCGACGGCGGAACCGTGCTCTCGTTGAAGTCGCTCTGCGCGAACGCAAGTCCGCAGCCGGCAACGATAAACGTAGCCGCGAGGGCCATTTTGCCTAGAATCGACCTGTACCGTCGCGCGCTCATCATGCTCGTCCCACTGCCTACCTACCAGTATCCATCAGATTCAAGTCAGGGTCTAGGATGTAGCAATCGTGCTACGGGGCGCCGCTAGTACAGCATCCGGGCCAACATTACGATCAACCCAGCCGTCGAAAGAACATTCCGGACCCAATGAAGTTCGCCCCAATGCTTAAGCAGCGCGACAGCTTCATCCGGGGTCGGGGGCGCCTTTTCGTCCAGCAGGCGGTTGTTGACGGGCATCATCACAAGCAGCGTGAACGGAATCGACGCGCCGACCAACAGGCCGCCGATTGCCCACCACCAATCACCGCTCAGCGGGGACACAATCAACGCGGCGACCAGGCAAATGATCGCATTCGAGCCTTGCCAGGGCGCGGCCCTATTGTAAATACGACCGAAGTGAGGCACCGCGGAGGCCAAGTCCATCATGATGGCAGGATAGATCACGATCGAAACGAACAGGCCGCCACCGGCGAAGAAGGTGGCGCTGAGTATCGCAATCATTTTGAGCAGCGGCACCATTGCAGGACGTTACGAGCGCGTCGGTGGATGCAGGGCGGCGTAGGCAGCGCCGACGACGCCACCTTGCGGACCGAGCGCCGCGCGCACAATCTTTGCCTGCGACGCGATCGCCGTGAAGGCTCGCTCGCGCACCTGGGCGGTCATGGTCTTGCGCATGTAGGGGAGCGCGCCCGCGACACCGCCGCCAAGCACGACCAGCTCGGGGTTGAAAGTGTTAAGAAAAGAAGCAACCGCGATTCCCAGGTAATGGCCCGCGGTCGCGAACGCGTCGAGCGCGAGCTTGTCACCACGACGAGCCTGGGCCGACAGGCCTCGCACCGAGAAATTTCCTTCCGCATCGACGATTTGCGCGGGTAGCGGCGAGCCCGGCGGCAGTTCGAGGCGCTGCTCGACGAGGCCGCGCAGCCCGGACGCCGAAGCGTAAGACTCGAGGCATCCGTGCGAGCCGCAGTCGCATGGCGGGCCGTCTGGATCGACGGTGACATGCCCCAATTCACCCGCCATCCCGCTTCGACCATGCACCAGCTTGCCGCCGACGATCAGTCCGCCGCCGACACCCGTGCCGAGCGTCAGCAGCACGACGTCGCGACGCCCGCGCGCCGCGCCGCGCCAATATTCGCCGAGCGCCCAGGCGTTGGCGTCGTTGTCGAGGACGACCGTCCGCCCGATCAGCGTTTCGAGCTTGCGACGCAGCGGGTATCCACGCCACGCGGCGACGTGCGGCGCCTGCATCACGGTGCCAGTGTTCACGTTGAGCGGTCCCGGCACCGCGACTCCTATCGCTCGCGGCGATCCAAGTCCACGCCGGCGCGCGGAGTCGAGCAGATGAATGGTCTGCGCGGCGATATTCTCAGCGACGGCCGCGGCCTGGAGCGACGCGAGCGACGGCCCGCGCTCCATCAGGAGCACGTCGCCGGCGACGGACACGGCTGCGCACCGGATATTGGTGCCACCCATATCCAAGCCGACCGCCCATGCGCGCGTCATTTTCCGGGTTCGCGCGGGAATTTCATCAGCGCGAGGTATTCGCGATTACCAGCCGCGCCTTCAATCGGCGATTCCAGCGTGCCGATCACCTCGAGGCCGATCTTCTCGGCGAACTCGACGATCCCCGCGACCGCTTCGCGCCGCAGCTTTTCGTCCTTGACGACGCCGCCCTTGCCGACCTTGCCCTTGCCGACCTCGAACTGCGGCTTGATCAGCGCGACTATCTCGGTGCGCGGCGCGACCAGTGCGAGCACTGCCGGAATTACCAGCCGCAGCGAGATGAAGCTGGTGTCGATCGTCACGAGCTCGGGCACGTGCGGCAGATCGGCGGGCGAGGCGAGCCGGATATTCATGCGATCGAGCACGGTGACGCGCGGATCTTCGCGCAGCTTCAGCACGAGCTGGCCGTAGCCGACGTCCATCGCGATGACGGCCTTGGCGCCGCGGCGCAACAGGACGTCGGTGAAGCCGCCGGTCGACGCGCCCACATCCATCGCGAGCTTGCCTTCGACCGCGATACCGAAGTGCTCGAGCGCGGCGATAAGCTTGTACGCGCCGCGCGAGGCGAACTGCGGCGGACCCGCCATCAGCGCGATAGGAGTTTCTGAATCGACCTTGAGGTCGGCTTTGTAGGCCGGGCGCGAGTTGACGCGCACGCGCCCCGCCATTATCAGGCGCTGCGCGATCTCACGGCTGTCGGCCAGGCCGCGGCGGGCCATCTCGGCATCGAGCCTGAAGCGGGCCAGCGGTGCCGAGGAGCGCCGCGACTTGGTCTTAGGCTTGGGCTTCGGGCCGGTATCATTGCTAGAAGGGTGTTTCGTCGTCGTCCTCTGCGCCGGCGGGATGTTCGTCATCGGGCGATGCTTCAAAGGGCGCCGTGCGCAGTTCGCCGCCGGCGCTCCGCGTTAGCAGTTCGACCTTGCGCTCGACTTCGTCGAGTTTCCCATTGAGCGCCTTCACCAGCATCACGCCGCGTTCGAAGGCTCCGATCGATTCCTCGAGCGTAAGCTCGCCCGAATCGATTTGATTGACGATGGTTTCAAGATCCTTGAGCTCGTCCTCGAATTTTTTGGTCTTCGTACTCATTTCTGGATCGAGCGGCTAATCGCGCGCGCGCTGATCCGCCCGCGGGCCAGCCTGATATCCAGCTCATCTTCCAACTTCACCGTCGCTGCGTCGAGCACCGCGCGCGAATCACGCTTATTGATTACCACGGCGTAGCCGCGATCGAGAACCTTAAGCGGCGACAATGCGTCGAGCATCCCGGCTTGCGCGCCGAGCTGGCGCCGTTTGGCTTCCAGAGCGGACCGGACGCCGTGAACAAGCGTGCCGCCGAGCCGGGCAGTCCGCAGGCGCATCTCGCGCACCGCTGCATCGGGACTGCGCAGCCGCAGCCGCAATTCGCGGACAATCCGCCGCTGGTCCGCGATTCGCGACGACACCGCATCCGTCAGTTCGGACTCGACGGCGGCCACGCGCTCGCGCGCCTCGGCAATAATGCCATCGGGATGACGTATGCGCTCCGCCAGGTCGTCCACCGATTCGCGACGGCCCGACAGTTCGCGCTCCATCACGCTCGCGAGCGACGCGCCGAGCGACTCGACGCGCTCCTTCAGCTCGACGAGACTCGGCACGACCATCTGCGCGGCCGCGGTGGGAGTTGGCGCGCGCAGGTCGGCGACGAAATCCGCAATCGTGTAGTCGACCTCGTGGCCGACGGCGGAGATTACCGGTATCGCCGAGCGGAAGATCGCGCGCGCGACGATCTCTTCGTTGAACGCCCATAAATCTTCGAGCGAGCCGCCGCCGCGTCCAACGATCAGCACCTCGGCGCGGCCGTCGCGATTGAGGTCGGCGATCGCATCCGCGATCTCCCGCGCGGCGCCGTCGCCCTGCACCCTGGCGGCCCTGAAGATCACGTGCAGGCTCGGGAATCGATCGAACAAAATGCGCAGCATGTCGCGGAGTCCGGCGCCGCCGCGCGCCGTCACGATTCCAATCCGGCGCGGCAGATACGGCATCGCGCGTTTGCGCGACCGATCGAACAGTCCTTCGGCCTCGAGCCGCCGCTTCAACTGCTCGAACGCGACCTGCAGCGCGCCGACGCCGCGCGGCTCCATCTCGTCGGCGTACAGTTGCAACGCACCGCGCTGTTCGAAGACTTGAACGCGCCCGCGCACGATCACTTCCATCCCGTCGACGGGTTTGAAGCGCACGCGGTTGAATGCCGTCTTGAACATCACGACGTTGAGCGCGCTGCGGGCGTCTTTGAGCGTGAAATAAAAATGATTCGAGGGCGCCAGCCGCGCGTTCGAGATTTCGCCGACCACCCAGCACTCGCTGAGGGTAGCATCGAGCGCATCGCGGACCATCCGCACCAAGTCCGATACGGTGATCAGGCCCGCGCGATGGCCGCGGAGCGAAAGATCGAGCTGCCCCTCCATGGTCGCTTACATTATCAGAATAAGTTGCCGGTCACCTATATGGCGCATTAGACGAGCTTTTCTACTATCGCCTTGGCGAGAGGCTCGCGATGACGCATCCTGCCCAGGTAGGGAGCGCGCGCGATTCGATTCAGCGATGCCTCGTTGGCGTCGATTGCGGCTGGATCGCAGTCGCAAAGAATGTAGCCGGCGACTTTCAATTCACGACTCTCGCACCGTTGCAGCGTTAGCGCGGTTACATCGACACATCCCGGACGATTACCCACCACCACGATGACTTCGAGGCTGAGTATCGCAGCTAGGTCCGCGAAATCGATCATGCTCGCGCTTTCGACCAGCACCACGTCGTTTTGCGCGGCGATCTCGTCGAAGCATCGCGAGATGTGCGCCAGGTCGGGCGCATCCGCAGGAGCGGGCGTCGAGCTGTAGCGATATGGACAAATCAAGTCCGGCGGCAGGTCGGAGCCAACCGCGATCGCCAGCGCTTGCGCGTCCTTTGATTCCAGCGAATCGGCCGGCTTCATGACGCCGACGCGCAGCCCGCGCGCCCGCAACGCAAATCCAAGCGCGCATCCGACGGTGGTCTTGCCCACGCCTGCGCCGGTACCAGTGATAAGGAATCGCGGCCCCATAGAGTGATCACACAGGACTTTGAAGCTACCATCAAGCCGACGCTTTTGATCCAGAGCAGCGGAGGAATCGATGACCAACGAAGAGTTTATCGAAAAATGGGAACGGCAGCGCATCCGCCACGTCCATCGCCACAAGCCCGTCATCAACATCAACCAGGTTGACGCTGAGAAACTGACTCGCGGACAGCGGATCGCGGACGGGCTGGCGGCGGTGATGGGCAGTTGGCCGTTCATCATCGTGCAATCGATTATCCTGGCGATTTGGATCGGCGTGAACGTAGCCGGCTATATCAATCATTGGGATCCCTACCCGTTCATCCTGCTCAACCTGGCGCTGAGTTTTCAGGCCGCGTACGCCGCGCCGATCATCATGATGTCGCAGAATCGGCAAGCGGCGAAGGATCGGCTGATGGCAGAGCAGGATTACGAAGTGAACCTGAAGGCCGAGGACGAGTTGAAATCGATCATGTCGCATCTCGAGCAGCAGGACGAAGTGATGCTCGACGTGCTGCGGCGGATGGAAGGGCAGCATCAGGTGATCCTCGGCAAGTTCGGGCTGATCGCGCCAGATGCCGAGAAAGCGCCCGCCTGAAAAAGAAGCGCCGGACATCATCGCTGATGCCCGGCGCGTCGCTATCTATTATTGCGATCGTCTAGTCGCCTTTGGTCTTCGAGCTGTCGCCTTCAGCGGCGGTGGCGTCCGGCTGCGACTCGCCCTTGGCAAGCTGGAGCTTGAATGAGTTCCAATGCTTCAGGATGTCGATAGCCTTATCGAGCTGGACGTCCTTTTCCACTTTTTCTTTTCCGCCTTTCGCGCCGGGACCCCTGTCGCCCTTCTCATTGCCGGGCGCAGGCACCGTGCTGACGCCGGTCGAATAGGTATTCGGATTCTTGTCGTCCTTCTTCTGCCCGTTCTGGAAATGATGCGGCAGGTCGGCCTCGTGGATCTCCGGATTCTCGTTGATCTCACCGCCCTCCTGCGTTATCGACGCAAGCGTTTCTTTGGGCGGCTGGACGTCGACATCCGGCGTGATTCCCACGGCCTGGATCGAGCGGCCAGTCGGCGTGTAGTAGCGCGCCGTGGTCAGACGCAGCGCGGAATGATCGTCGAGCGGCAGAATGGTCTGCACGGAGCCTTTGCCGAAGGTCTGCGTGCCGAGAATTACGGCGCGCTTCTGATCCTGCAAAGCGCCCGCAACGATTTCGCTGGCGCTGGCGCTGCCGCCGTTGACCAGCACTACCATCGGATAGTCAACGAAGCCCGACTTCTTGTGCGAGAAGTATTTCTGCTGCTGATTTTCCTCACGGCCTTGCGTGTAGACGATCAGGCCGCCGTCGAGAAAATCGTCCGAGACTTTCACTGCCTGGTTCAGCAGCCCGCCCGGATTGTCGCGCAGGTCGAACACGATTCCCTTGATCTTGCCGTGGTCCTTCGATTCGAACCCGTCGATCGCTTTCTCGACGCCGTCGCCGGTGTTCTCCTGGAACGTGGTGACGCGGATGTAGCCGTAGCCGCCGTCAAGCATCTTCGACTTGACCGACTGAATCTTGATGACGTCGCGCGCGAGCGTCACCGTGAACAGCTCGGGCACATTGTTGCGATGAAGGGTCAGCTTTATCTTGCTGCCTTTGGGCCCGCGCATGCGCTTGACCGCATCGGTGAGCGACATGTCCTTGGTGAAGTCGTCGTCGATCTTGATGATCTGGTCGCCGGCCTTCAGTCCCGCGCGATATGCCGGCGTGTCCTCGATCGGCGCAACCACGGTCAGCGCGCCGTTCTTGATCGTTATTTCGATTCCGAGTCCGCCGAAGCTGCCGCGCGTCTCGACTTCGAGGTCGCGGTAGAGGTCGGGCGTCAGGTACGCGCTATGCGGGTCGAGCGACGCCAGCATCCCGCTGATAGCGCCGTCGATCAACCGCTTGGTGGTGACCGGTTCGACGTAGTTTTTCTGCACGATTGCGAGCACGCTCGCGAACGTGTCGAGCTCCTGGTAGGTGTCGTTCGACAGCGCCTGCGCGCGGCGAACGGCAACTTCCTGCAGGACAAGGAAACAGGCGACCAGCGAGACCGCCAACGTGATGGACCATCTGTGTTTTTTGATCATGAAATTTAGTTACTTCAAGAACCCGAGATTGCGATTGCGAGGTTTCATTTAAGCAGATGCGACGCTCTGATGCATACGCTCGCGAAACCGTGTCGTTACGTCGATAATCCCATTTCTCACCCCTGTTTTGAGTCGAGCAGTTGCTGCAATGCGTCCTTGACGTCGGGCCGCGACCAGTCGAAGGCGCCCATATGGTGCGCGACGATCTGCCCTTTGCGGTCGATTATGAACGTCTCGGGCACCCCACTCACA
>JBAWCX010000198.1:0-7905 GCA_049590495.1 Binatus sp. (SeqCode) | reverse complement strand
GCGAGGGAGTGGGGGCAGGAATGCTATTTCGACAGATGGCTCACGCAGGTGATCGCACCGGCGCACTCGCAAGCTTTGATGAAAAGTGCGCTTGGATGCCGCGTGAAGGACAAAGGAATCCCCGAGGCTCATGGTCGATGCTCGCGCTCGTGATTGAGGGTTTCACGATGCTCGGCGAGCGAGCGCGAGCTGCTGAGCTTTATCCGCTTGCTTGTGAGTTGATCAGCACTGGAGCCGTCGATCTCTGGCCGGCTTCCCGCTTGACTCAGACCATCGCCGGTATCGCGGCGGCCGCAGCGCGTCAGTGGGGCGCCGCGGAGGATCACTTTGAGATCGCACTGCGGCAGGCAGAGTCCTTCCCCCACCGTCTCGAAGAAGCAGAGATACGCCGCTTCCACGCGATGATGCTAATTGATCGCGCCGCCCCAGGTGATCGCGAAAAAGCGCGGACCATGCTTGGCGAGGCGCTGGAGACCTACACTCGCATAGGTATGCCCCGGCACATCGACATGACCCAGACCCTCATGGATCAGAGCGCCGGTAGATAGCAGCTTGAATTCCTCAACTCGTTTGAGGCTGTGCGCTCGAAGACCGATCGAACGCTGCCAGCGCCGACAGGGCTAGCATTGGGAACAACAAGGCAACCACGCCGAAGCGCGGCGTCGCGGCACCCGACAACAATGCACCGGTTAGAAACCCGACCCAGATGCCGGCCAGTCCGAGAGCCCGGCGGACATGTGAATCCCACGGTCCCCGGCTGTCCAAAAGAGGTGCACGCCTGACCGCGAGCGCGAGTTGCATTCCAATCCGGCTCAAAGTACCAGTCACAAAGGTTAGACTCTCCGATTTTTCGCTGACCCGGGACAGCGCCGTATTCATCGCGCCCATCGCGAAACTGATCATCGCAATCGTAACCCAATTGGAGGAAAAGCCGATTTGCCCGAAGCCGACGATCAAGGCCAGCGAGGTCGCGATCAACCCGAAAACCAGCCCCCGAGTCCGCCGCACCGAGGAACGCTCGAGCAAAGCTCCTACGAAGGAACCGCACACGAAGAACACGATCGCCAGCAACACCGAATACATGGCTGGTCCGAACTTACCTTCGCCGATTTCATAGCCGGCTTGTGTTGTATTGCCACTCATGAACGACAAGTACGTACGGTAGTTGATCATGCCATAGGCATCGAGGAAACCGGCGACCATCGCGAGGGCGACGGCCAACCATTGTTCAATCTCTTCTGGGTAGGACACTCGCTTACCTGCCATCGGCGGTTTTAGAATCTGAGGACCAGCCGGGTGGTTGTGACACCCTCCGACGTTTCGAAGATCGGCGTTGGCTCTCATGATACAAAGTGCGCCGAATGTAAGGTAGTGACCAAAGAACGATTCACACGCTACGGCGAGAAATGTAGAGTCACATTTCTGGTGCGGCCATTTCTCACGCTCAAAGTGAGAACTGGAGGAGGGAGCGGCTAGCGCATGACGACACGATCGAGCCTCGCCGAGCTGCTGGCGGATCCCGGATCCGCGGCGCCGGCGATAATCTCAACCTCTCCGTTAGTGGTCGTGAGCTATAAGGCTCTGGCGGAGCAGATTGAGAGATTGTCCGGACAATTGAGGAGGGCAGGACTGACGCCGGGCGAATGCGTGGCGATCGTACTGCCCAACGGCCTGGAGTTTCTTGCTGTATTTCTCGCGCTGACTCACGCCGGGTTGGTCGCCGCACCACTCAATCCGGCCAATAAGCCGGAAGAAATACGCTTTTTCATCGGAGACGCGCAGGCGCGGGCCGTCGTCGCCGAAGCCGGCAACTCCACTGTGAGGGAAGCTGTCGCTGGACTTGGTTTGCCGATATGGCAACCGCGCGTCGACTCGAGTGGTGTCGTGGAATTGCCGGAACTGCCGCCGGCGTCGCGCGTGAGCATCGACGCCCCGAATCCTGACGATATCGCGCTATTCGCCTATACCAGTGGCACCACGAGCCGGCCCAAATGCGTGCCGCTTACGCACGCCA
This sequence comes from Binatus sp. (SeqCode), assembly GCA_049590495.1. Lineage (GTDB taxonomy): Bacteria > Desulfobacterota > Binatia > Binatales > Binataceae > Binatus. Next base: position 5,891 of record JBAWCX010000198.1, on the reverse strand, counting down.
ACGTGCTTTGGTCAGCGCGCAATATCGCGGCGCGCTATGACCTCACCCCCGCGGACCGAAGCCTGGTCGTTTTGCCGCTAACTCATGGCCACGGTTTGATCGGCGCCACGTTGTCGACCCTGGCGTCCGGAGGCTCCGTGATCGTACCGCCGCGCTTTTCAGCCTCCGACTTCTGGAAACTCTTCCGTGAGCATCGCGCGACCTGGTACTCCGCCGTGCCCACTATCCATCAAGTGCTTTTGGAGAGGGCCGACAGCGACGGTGCGCCTCACAGCGGCCCACGATTTGTTCGCTCGTGTTCGGCCCCGCTCGCGCCAACAATTCTGACGAAGTTGGAGGATCGCTTCGGAGCGCCGGTAATAGAAGCATACGGCATGACGGAAGCGGCCCATCAGGTCGCATCGAACCCACTGCCCCCGCTTCCACACAAGCCGGGCACCGTCGGGATTAGCTCCGAAATTTCCATTATTAATGAGAACGGCCAGCATCTGGAAGCAAACGCTCGCGGCGAGGTTGTGGTACGCGGCCCTAACGTGATGCGCGGCTATCGCAACAATTCCGAGGCTAATGCCGCGGCGTTCATCGATGGTTGGTTTCGCACGGGAGACATTGGAGTAATCGATAACGACGGCTATCTCGCATTGACCGGGCGTATCAAAGAGCTGATCAATCGCGGCGGGGAGAAGATCTCACCTGCGGAAGTCGAGGCCGTGTTGCTGGAGCATCCGGCGGTCGCGGAGGCTGCGGTTTTCGGAGTGCCCGACCCCAAGTATGGCGAGGAAGTCTCGGCCGCGGTGGTGCTAAGAGGCGCCGCCAGCGCACAAGAACTCCAAATTTACTGCCGGACGCGCCTGGCTGATTTCAAAGTGCCCAAGCTGAACCACTTGGTCTCGGCGATACCCAGGAATGCGATAGGCAAGGTCGTGCGCCGCGATCTGACAGCTTTGTTCCCCTGAGAGAACCGAGCGCACACATCTTGAGCGGTCCATTCTCACGCCCGATTCGACGTAAATTCGTATCGGAGGAGGTTTTTTAACCATGGCATTACCGCTTGAAGGAATAAAAGTTATCGATTTCACCGGTGTCCAGGCCGGACCCGCATGCACGCAGTTGCTGGCGTGGTTCGGCGCGGACGTGCTGAAGGTCGAGCGGCCGGGCGTGGGAGACGTAACGCGGAACCAATTGCGGGACATCCCGAATTTGGATGCGCTGTACTTCATCACGCTCAACAGCAACAAAAAGTCGCTGACGCTGAATACCAAGACGCCGGAAGGCAAGGCGATCCTGGAGAAGCTAATCCGCCAGGCCGACGTGCTGGTCGAGAATTTCGCGCCCGGTGCGATGGACCGGATGGGATTCACCTGGGAGTATCTTCAGAAACTCAACCCGCGGCTCATCTTCGGCTCGATCAAGGGCTTCAGCGAAAATTCGCCCTACGCGGACCTCAAGGTTTATGACAACGTGGCGCAGTGCGCCGGCGGCGCCGCCTCGACGACCGGATTCTGGGACGGCCCGCCGACGGTCAGCGGCGCGGCGCTTGGCGACAGTAATACCGGAATGCATCTGGCGATCGGCCTCTTGACCGCGCTGATCGGCCGCGCGAAGACCGGCAAGGGCCAGAAAGTGGCCGTGTCGATGCAGGATGCGGTGCTGAATCTGTGCCGCGTCAAGCTGCGGGATCAGGAACGGCTGGATCACGTCGGCTATCTGGAAGAGTACCCGCAGTATCCGAAGGGAAAGTTTGGCGAAGCGGTCCCGCGCGGCGGTAACGCAGGCGGCGGCGGGCAGCCCGGTTGGGTACTCAAGTGCAAGGGCTGGCAAACCGATCCGAACGCCTACATCTATTTCACGATCCAGGAGCAGAATTGGGGGCCGACCTGCCAGGCCATCGGCAAGCCGCAATGGGCGAAGGATCCTGCCTACAACACTGCTCGTGCGCGGCAGGACAAGATCTTCGATATTTTTGCCGAGATCGAGAAGTGGCTGGCTGACAAGACCAAGTTCGAAGCCGTCGACATCCTGCGCAAGTTCGAAGTGCCATGCGGTCCGGTCCTATCGATGAAAGAAATCGAAAACGATCCTGCCCTGCGCGCCAGCGGCAGTATTGTCGAGGTGGATGAGGAGAAGCGCGGCAAGTATCTGACGGTAGGCAGCCCGATCAAGTTCTCCGGCTTCACGCCGAAGATCACCGGAGCGCCGCTGCTGGGAGAGCACACCGACGAAGTGCTGAAGCAGCTGGGCTACGGCGCGGAACAGATCGCCAAGATGCGGAAAGAGAAGGTCGTCTGAGCGCCCGCTGAGTCTTTTGAGAGGTGCTTCACATGCCAAACGAAAAGAATTCTCAGTCAATCACCGACGGGTTTCATCTTGTGGTCGATGCCCTCAAACTCAATGGAATCGACACTATCTTCGGCGTCGCGGGTATTCCGATCACGGATTTGGCTCGTCTCGCGCAGGCAGAAGGGATCCGATACATCGGCTTTCGGCATGAACAGTCCGCTGGTAATGCCGCTGCGATCGCCGGCTACCTGACGAAGAAGCCGGGCATCTGTCTAACGGTGTCGGCACCCGGCTTTCTGAACGGCATGGTGGCGCTGGCGAATGCGACCACCAATGGCTTCCCGATGATCCAGATAAGCGGATCGAGCGACAGAGCGATTGTCGATCTCCAGCAAGGCGACTACGAAGAACTCGATCAGATGAACGCGGCGAAGCCGTACACCAAAGCGTCTTTCCGCGTCAGCAAGCCCGAAGACATCGGTGTCGGAGTTGCGCGCGCTATTCATGCGGCGTTGTCAGGGCGGCCGGGTGGCGTCTACCTCGATCTGACCGCCGACGTTCTTGGCGCGACCCTCGCCACCGATGCGGCTGCCCAATCGTTGGTGCGCGTAGTTGAACCAGCCCCTCGACACCTCCCCGACCCCGAGTCGATCAAACGCGCCCTCGACCTGCTCGCGAGCGCTCAGCGTCCGCTCATCATTCTCGGCAAGGGAGCAGCATACGCACAGGCCGACGACGACATTCGGTCATTCGTCGAGACGACCGGCATCCCGTACCTGCCGATGTCGATGGCGAAAGGACTCCTGCCTGACAACCACAAACAGTCGGCTGCGGCCGCACGATCTCTCGTTCTTGCCCAGGCCGATGTGGTGATGCTGATCGGAGCGCGCCTTAACTGGCTGCTCGCACAAGGCAAGGGCCCGCATTGGTCCCCGACGGCGCAATTTGTGCAGGTCGATATTTCGCCGACTGAGATCGACAGCAATCGCGCCATCGCCGCACCGGTCGTAGCCGACATCGGCTCAGCCATGTCGACATTCCTGGCCGTGCTGAAGCCCGGACAGATCCGGCCCAAGGCCGCCTGGCTCGACGCGATCGCCGAAAGCAAGCAGCACAACACCGAACGCATGACGGCCCACCTCAACGCGAATCCCAACCCGATGGACTTCTACAGCGCACTTCGCGCGATCCGCGACGTTCTGGCCAACAAGCCGGACATCTACGTCGTCAACGAAGGCGCCAACACGCTCGATTTCGGTCGCAACATCATCGACATGCAGCAACCTCGCAAGCGTCTGGACTGCGGAACCTGGGGCGTGATGGGCATCGGCATGGGTTACGCGATCGGCGCCGCCGTGGTGAGCGGCAAACCCGTGGTCGCCGTCGAAGGCGATAGCGCATTCGGTTTCAGTGGAATGGAGATCGAGACTATCTGCCGATACCATCTGCCGATCGTCGTCGTGGTCTTCAACAACGGCGGCATCTACCGCGGCGACGACCTCAATCGCAGCGGCGGCGCAGACCCCTCGCCGACCGTTCTAATGAAGAACGCTCGCTACGACAAACTCATCGAAGCGTTCGAGGGCACCGGCCATCACGTGACCGATCCGCGGGGCCTGACCAGGGCTCTCACCGACTCGCTCGCGTCAGGCAAGCCGGCACTCATCAACTGCGTCATCGATCCGACCGCAGGCACCGAGAGCGGTCATTTGCAGAATCTGAATCCCCAGAGCCAGGTCGGCCGCGGAAAGGGAGACTAGGAGACGCCATGACCAGCCAAACGGAAAAAATCGATTGGAAGAGCAATGGCGTAAGGGTCATTCCTGGTGATTCGTTGGATCAGAATACTCCGCAAACGCCTGGAATGACCCGAGCGGCGGCTATCAATCATGCTCGCGTCGGAGCCCAGAAAATCTGGGCCGGGACGGTCAGAATCGAACCGAATGCCAGAACCGGACCGCACCATCATGGATCGCTCGAGAGCGTTATCTACGTCGTTAGCGGGCGCGCTCGCATGCGTTGGGGCGAACATTTGGAATACACCGCTGAAGCTGGGCCGGGAGACTTCATCTACATTCCGCCCTACGTGCCTCATCAGGAAATAAACGCTTTGGCGCAAGAGCCGCTGAAATGTGTGATCGTGCGCAGCGACCAGGAGGCAGTCGTCGTCAACCTCGAGATTGAAGCCGCGGAAAAGCCCGAGGCCGTCGCGTGGATCGACCCCATTCACCGCTAATCTGTCACCTCGTAATTGAATGCTAACAGCATCAGGTGCACAAGATGGCCACTGACACACAAGCTATCCGCATTTGGGAGGGGAACTCAGCTCAGCTAGGCGCGACCTGGGATGGACGAGGAGTTAATTTCAGCCTGTTCTCGGCCAACGCCACGAAAGTCGAACTGTGCCTGTTCGATCAGAACGGAACGCAGGAAATCACTCGAATTGAGTTACCTGAATACACTGATGAGATCTGGCACTGCTATCTGCCCGACGCTGGACCAGGAACGGTATATGCCTACCGTGTGCACGGCCCCTATGAACCCGAAAAGGGCCATCGATTCAATCCTAACAAGCTGCTCCTGGATCCCTATGCGAAGGCGCATATCGGCCAACTCAAGTGGGGTCCTGAGCTGTTCGGTTATACGTTAGGCGCTCAAGGAGACGATCTCACCTTCGATAAGCGGGATAGCGCGCAGCTGATGCCGAAGTGCGTGGTAGTCGATCCCGCGTTCACTTGGGCCAACGACCGAAGGCTCATCATTTGGCCTCGCGACCGCAGGCCCGCAGTACCGTGGGATCGGACGATCATTTACGAACTACATGTCAAAGGTTTCACAAAGCGTAACGCGAACGTCCCAGAAAACCTTCGTGGCACGTTCGCGGGCCTCGCCCGCAAGGAAGTCCTCGACTACCTCAGAAGCCTGGGAGTGACTTCGGTCGAATTGCTCCCTATCTACTCCTTCGTCAGAGAGGGCGGGTTGCTCGAGAAGGGACTGACCAATTATTGGGGATACAATCCTATCGGTTTCTTCGCGGCGGATCCGCGTTACTTCGCGACTGGAGCGATCACGGAATTCAAACAGATGGTCGCTCATCTCCATGATGCCGGCCTGGAGGTCATCCTCGACGTAGTTTACAACCACACTGCAGAAGGGAATGAACGTGGGCCGACCCTTTCGTTCAGAGGCATAGATAACGCTTCTTACTACCGCCTGTTGCCCGACAAGCCCCGCTACTACATCAACGACACGGGGGTTGGTAATACCGTGAACCTTAGCCATCCGCGCGTACTGCAGATGGTCAACGATAGCTTGCGCTATTGGATAACGGAAATGCATGTCGACGGCTTCCGCTTCGATGAGGGGACCATTCTGGGACGCGAATGGGGAGGTTTCGACCAAGGCGGTGGCTTTCTGGACAGCTGCCGGCAGGACCCGTTCCTGAACCAGGTGAAACTAATCGCAGAACCATGGGATTGCGGACCGGGAGGTTACCAGGTGGGGTCTTTTCCGCCGGGCTGGGCGGAGTGGAACGATCGCTTTCGAGACACGGTCAGGACTTTTTGGAAGGGGGATGAAGGGAAAGTGGGTGAAATGGCTTCACGCCTGGC
>JBAWCX010000197.1:0-3077 GCA_049590495.1 Binatus sp. (SeqCode) | reverse complement strand
CGGAGTGACCTGCCGTCTGAAGGATATGAAGGGGTTGGGTTACATCGCGCACCTGATCGCTCATCCTGGCCATCGGATTCATGTCCTTGATTTGTTTGCGCAGGTCGGAGGTAGTGGGGCGGCGCCGAACCCAACCGCAGACCTGCATGCCGAGGACCTTGAAATAGTGTCGGACCCGGGTGACGCGAGCGAAGTCCTCGATTCACGCGCGCGCGCCGAATATCGGCAGCGGCTTTCCGAGCTCCACGCAGAACTGGACGAGGCCGAGCGCAACAACGATCTTGGCCGCGCGGAGCGCACGCGCAATGAACTGGATTCTCTGACCGACGGCTTGAGAAGCGCGCTCGGCCTCGGCGGACGGAGCCGGCGCTTCACGGCGGAGACCGAGCGGGCGCGCGGCACGGTCAGCAAGAGCATCCGGGTGAGCCTCGAGCGGATAGCGCGGAGCCATCAGGAGCTGGGCGCTCACCTGAGCACATGCATTCGCACCGGTTACTTCTGCGCCTATCTGCCCGACCCCGGACGCCAACCGTCCTGGCGGACCTAGGCCGCCTCTACCAGCCGTCGGCTCGCCCCGATCCTCGCAAGTCACAATTGTTACCCGCGTTTTCCCGCCTGAGTGAGTAGGGAACGTGTGACAGGAGACGCACCTATGGGGGGTGCGCCCCTTGATCACTCGAATTCCCGCAAAAGTCTAATTGCGCCGCGTCCAGAGCCGACGATCTCGCATCGTAAAGAGTGACGCTGCGCCATTCGGGAAAGGGAGGAATATCGATGTCCATGACCAACAGCTACGCATTTCTCGGCAGGCAACGCGACAAAGCAAAGAGGGTCCGCAACGTAATCGATGACGCTGTCGATAATCGGCGGCAGGGGAAAAATGCAATGCGTACAATGTTCAAAATGGCGATCAGCGCGGTTTTCGCGATGGTCCTAATTGGGATGGGTTTCATCTCCAGGGCGAATGCTCAATGCGGAGGTTCCGTCTCTCTCAAGGTCGGAGGTATCCGGCAGCAGTCCTGGGAAGGAGCGCCGCTGATTGGGCCAGCCTCGTTCTTGCAAGTCGCCAGTCAAACGGGCGGCGGTGCCGGTATCGTAGGCTTCTGGAAAGTAAAGTTCGTGGCTGAGGGCAATGCCGGCGGTCCCTCCGACGGCACCGTGATCGATAATGGATTTGCCCAGTGGCACAGCGATGGAACCGAAATCATGAATTCCTCGAAACCGCCGGTGACCAGCAGTTTCTGCCTTGGGGTGTGGCAGAAGACCGGACCTTCGAGCTTTCAGCTCAATCACTTTGCGCTGGGTTTCGACTCCTCTTCGAATTTTATCGGCCCGGTTCAGATCCAGGAGAGCGTCACCGTCAATCGTAAAGCAGATCAATACGCTGGCACCTTTACGATCGACCAATTCGATCCGATGGGAAACCCTCTCGGCCATGTCGCGGGTAACATCACGGCGACCCGCGTCACAGTCGATACCCCTGTCGGGGACGTGCTTTGAGCGTCGAGGGTAGCTAAGGCACTGGATCACACGCCGGGGCGGAAGGCTGATACCAGCCACCGCCCCGGCTGCTTTTCACTCCAGGCCAGGAAAATACTCCACCTTCGCGAAACGAGCGCCGCTGTTGACCGCGGCGAACTGATGAATTGAAGTCGGAGTCATGGCGACGAGAGAAGTCAAAATGTACTCGGACTACAAAAGTCCGTGTGCCCTTGCTCGTATCGAAAGCACCCACAAAGTTGGCCGTGAATCCGCGAATCCTGCCTATCTCTGTTGCGATTGGCATGACTAGATGTCAGCAGAGAGGGAGTTTGGGACAGCGTCAGAAGGTTCGCTCGATAGTACTCACTTTCCCTGATTCTCACCTGCTTACCGATCCTCGCAAGTAACAATTGTCACCCGCGTTTTCCCGCCTGAGTGAGTAGGGAATGCTTGGCGGCGATGACGAATGATTCGCTCGAAAAGGAGGAACGAGTAATGAAAAAGGTAGCGATACTAAGTCTGCTGGCTGGGTGGGTGATCCTAGCCGGCGGCGCTGCTAGGGCAGGCGCCCAATCGTCCAACGTTTCGGTGTTCGCAACAGGCCTTAATAATCCTCGTGGATTGAAGTTCGGTCCGGACGGAAATCTCTACGTAGCCGAAGGCGGCCTCGGCGGCACATCGATAAACACGGTGGGCCAATGCACGCAGGTGCCGTTCCCGGTAGGGCCATACACAACTGACGGACCAAGCGGACGAATCTCCAAAGTTGATTCAACCGGTTTGGTGATCACGGTGATCGATGGGCTGCCCTCCAGTCAGACCAATCCGGCCAGTGGCGCCTTCGTCAGCGGAGTCGCCGACGTCGCGTTCATCGGCGACACACTATATGCCGTCATCGCTGGCGGCGGGTGTTCGCATGCGGTACCGGATTTTCCTAACAGGGTCATCCGCATTGACGGCAACGACATGTTCACACCGATTGCGGACTTGTCCGCGTTTCAGGCGGCCCATCCGGTGGCAAATCCGGATCCGGGTGATTTCGAACCCGATGGCACCTGGTACGGAATGGTTTCTCTGCGCGGGAACCTCTACGCGGTCGAGCCAAATCACGGCGAGATGGACCAGATCAGCCCCAGCGGGAACATTAGCCGGGTCATCGACATATCGGCTACGCAGGGGCACGTCGTGCCAACTGCACTCGCAGTGGACGGCAATTTCTATATCGGGAACCTATCACTCTTTCCCGCGTCGGCAGGCGAATCGAATATCTTCAAAGTCACCCCGAGCGGAAGCATCAAAGTTGCGCGCAGCGGAGTGATGGCGGTACTCGGAGTAGCATTCGATCAGGACAAGCGGCTCTATGTTCTCGAAACGTTCGATGTGCCGGGCTTTCCGACTCCCTTCACCGGCGACATTCTGAGGTTCGACCATTCGGGCAAGGTGGAGACAATCGCGTCCGGCTTGGCCTTCCCGACCGCAATGACTTTCGGTCCTGACGGTAACCTCTACGTGTCCAACTTCGGGTTCGGTTTCCCGGCGGGATCCGGCCAGATCGTGAAAGTGTCGGTACCCTGAACAGACCTCTCGAAGGAAGG
>JBAWCX010000196.1:0-7525 GCA_049590495.1 Binatus sp. (SeqCode) | reverse complement strand
GAGCAATCGATATCATGCTGCGATGGCAGCGGCTTAACAGCGCCATCGCCGGCGCGTTCTTCTCCGCCCTGTGGCCGGCTGTCGGCCTGCCTTCAGCCTCGGAGGTCGAAGCGCTGCGCAGCGACATGCGCTCGATGCGCGAGGAGCTGCGCGACGCGGTCGCCGAACGCGACTCGAAGGACGACTTCGCCAGCGAACTCCACATCGCCGTCCGCGAGTCGATCGTCAGCCAGCAGTCCGACGAAAAAGTCGCCGCCGAGCACAAAACCAACGGATACCCTGACGCTTTGATCGACCCCGCGTCCGTGCCGGCGGTGAAGAAGTCCAGCGTCTACCAATTCTCGGTATGGTCGGGATGGCCCAGCGCCGATCCGATGGAGCTTGGTGAAGATGTCGGCAATTAACGAAATTGCCTCGCTCTGGATGGAAGGCACGATGCGCACGCTCGACGCGTTTCGCACCGGCTTCGGCGCCACCATGGACGATCCTCCGCCCGCGACGCGCTCGCGCGTCATCTACGAGTCGGGCCTCGTCCGCCTGCGCCACTACGAGCCGCGCGGCGCCAACAAAAAACGCGTGCCGCTCCTTCTCATCTACTCGCTCATCAAGCGCCCCTTCATTCTCGACCTCCAGCCCGGCCGCAGCGTCATCGAGTACCTCGTCAAGCAGGGCTTCGACGTTTACCTGATCGACTGGATTCCGCCCCGCTCCGGCGATAAGAACCACGGCTTCGACGACTACGTAAACACCGATATCGCCAACGCCGTCCGCGCCGTTCAGATTTATGCGGGCGTCGAGCAGATTTCGATCGTCGGCTACTGCTTCGGTGCCATGCTCGGCCTGATCTACAGCGCCCTGCACAACGGCAACGTGAAAAATCTCGTCTCGTTGATGCTTCCGCTCGACACCAGCGTGCGCCAGTTGCCCATCGAGCACCTCACGGCCGCGACGATGACCGCGCGCACCGCCCGCATGATCGTCGATATGTACGGCAACGCACCCGCGTGGATGATCTACTCGTCTTTCAACACGCTCGCTCCGACGCACCACCTGCTCGACAAGTTCGTCGGCGCATACCGAACGAGTTCCGCCCGACCGGCCTATATCGACACCTTTCGCCTGTTCGAGCGATGGCTCCATAGCGACGTGCCGATGGCTGGCCGAATCTTCCTCGAGACCTCGCAATTGTGGCGCGAGAACTCGCTGATGAAGGGCACGATGAAAATTGGCGGCCAGCTCGCCGACCTCACCCGCATCACGTGCCCGCTGCTCAACGTCATCGGCGACCAGGACGACATCGTCAATCCGTTGTCGAGCGAGCCGCTGCCCGAAGTGGTCTCGAGCGACGACAAACAGAATCTGCACTACCCGACCGGCCACATGGGCGCGGCGATCAGCGCCGACTCGCTGAAGCGTCTATGGCCCCAAATTGCAAATTGGTTGAGCGCCCGCGATGACTGAAGAAATAAAATCACCGGGTTCGTCGCGCAAGCGGCCAAAGAAACGGATCGAAAAAGGGTTCGGAGGAAGTGTAGCGTCCCGCAAGATCGCCGACGCCGTCGGCGCCGCGGCTAAAACCGTATCGATAACCAACGTTAGTAAACCAACTGGCGGACTCGAGTCGCGCCAGCAATCGGGAGAAAAAGCAATGGCAGAGAAAGAGAACGGCACAATGTACGAGGGTTTGACCAGCATCGGCAGCCTGTTCACCGTCAAGGGCGCCAAGAAGTTCGCCGCCTGGTACATCGATACCTCCGAGAAAGTCGCCAAACAGGCCATCGATTTCCAGGAAAACGCCACCAAGTGGGCCAAGGAAACCCCGCTCGCTCCGATCTTCGACGCGCAGATCGAGTACGGCAAAAAGTTCGTCGAGCGCTCCGCCACCGCCGCCCGTTCGCTCTGGCGCATCGAAGAATAACACCAACGACGATCTTCGCCCTGCCTGTCCCTATCCGCGACTTCTACCTCGATATGGCGAATGCACGGCCTCTCCCTGACCGATAGGGAGAGGCCGTGCTAAGCTTCGGCAGCCCACGAAGCAGCGAAATAGTTTGCCGACTTCATTCGTGTGGATGAATCGCAATGAACGTTCTACATATCCAGTCGTCGCCGCGAGGGGACAAATCGAATTCTATCGCCCTGACCAACGCCTTCCTCGCGGCGTCAAGGAAAGTCCTCCCCGCGCTCAATGAGGACATCCTGAATATCTGGGACGAAAACCTCCCGGAGTTTGATGCCGCATCGATCGGGGCGAAGTACAAGGCTATCAAGCACCAGCCGATGACCGATGCGGAATCGCATACATGGAACCGCATTCAAGAATTGATCGGTCGCTTCCAACGAGCGAACCGAATTGTGCTGGGCCTGCCCATGTGGAACTTCTCCATCCCATACAAGCTCAAACAGTTGATTGATCTGACCGCTCAGCGCAATTACTTGTTCACCTATGACGGCAAACAGTATGGGCCATGCCTCGACATCCCCAGGGCACTAGTCGTCTATACGCGGGGATCTGCCTATCGCGAGAATACTCCAATACCACCGAGTTTCGATTATCAGGCGCCCTACATTGATTTTTGGCTTCGTAGCATAGGAGTACATGAGGTTCGCAGCGTGATCGTGGATAACGCGTGGAATCTGGACGACGAACAATCGGCGGCCAGTCTGGCAGCCGGCAAGCAATCGGTTGAACGAATAGTTGAAGGCTTCTGGTGATTGCGCGAGCCCACTAATCGAATAGCTGGCATACCCCTATCCTGTGAACTAATCTTTTCCTGAGATCATGGCTTCCCAAAGCACCGCCGCCGTCAATTCATCCGACACGCCCGAGATCTCCCGCGAAGAGCTCCACCGCCGCCTCCACGATTCTTCGCTCACCATAGTCGACGTGCTGCCGCAGGCCTCCTACGTCGAGGCGCACATCCCGGGCGCGCTCAACCTTCCCCTCGAACAGGTTGCCAGTCGCGCACGCGAGCTTCTTCCCGATCCCGCCGCCGAGATCGCCGTCTACTGCGGGCAGTTCACATGAACTCGCGGCCAGCAGGCGGTCGCCTTGCTCAAAGAACTCGGCTATTCGAACGTTCGCGATTATCGCGGAGGAATCGCCGACTGGGTCGAATCAGGCGAACCTACTGAGAGCGTGACCGAGGCGCCGCCGCCGGAGCCGATGGAGCGGGACCCGCATGCCACCATACCGATCGGCCCTCCGCTCGCGGCTTCGCCGGATGGAGCCGTTGGCCGCGGCCCCGCGCGCTTGTCCCGGATGGGTCGATTCGACAAGTCGTTGCTCGACCTGGTTCAGCAACGCTCGACTTTACAGCTATTCCTGATCTGGATCGGCACGATTCTGCTGAGCGGCTTCTGCTTCTGGCTCGGTGCTCTGATGGGCGAGCACGGCCTGCTCGAGGCAGGCCGCCCGCTCGGCGCCGACCTCAACGGCTTCGCAAGCGCGCTCTACTTCAGCTTCGTGACCGCGACTTCCATCGGCTATGGCGACATCGTGCCAGTCGGCGGCGCGCGCGTGATCGCGGTCGCGGAGGCAATCTCCGCACTGTTGATTTTTGGCGCGGTCGTCGCCAAGTTCGTCTCGCATCGGCAGGAAGAGTTGATGAGCGAAATTCACCGGGTCACCTTCGAAGAACGGCTCGATCGCGTCGAGACCAATCTGCACATGGTGATTTCGGAAATCCTGTCGATCACCGCGATGTGCGAGGCCAAGGCGCCGCTGAATCGAATCAGCACCCAGTTGGACAGCGCCGTAATCCTTTTTTCCGGCGAGTTGCGCACCACCCGCGATCTGCTCTATCAGCCGCGCCTGATGGTGGAGGAAGGCGTGCTGGCCGCGATTCTCGCCACCCTCGCCTCGGCGCTGAATGTGCTGGCCGACCTCCTCGTCTTGCTGCCGCCGGAATTCTCGCGCTCGCAGCCATTGACGATTACGCTCGAGCGCCTGAGCGGTCTCGCCGAGGAAATCTGCGGCGAATGCGTCCCGCACACCTACACGCCGAGACTGGTATTCTGGATGGACCGCATCCAGGCAACCGCGCAACGCCTGAAGTAAGTACTCTCTTCCTTACAAATTCTAATAGGGACGAAGTCCCGCATCTTTCTTCTCTTAGTACTGGGTGCAGGGGTCGCCCCTGCCCAAGGAAGCGTGAAACCCACGGCGGGTTTCACATAAGACAAAGCGAATTATTTTCGGCAGATCGTCGCTAACGCGCGGCCCCTCCGCTAAAAATGATCGGTGCGCCGTTCACGATACCTTCTGTCCGCCGCCGCCGGCCTGCTCTGCGCGATTCTCGCCGCGTCGCCCGCCTCGGCCCAAATCGACGACTACGATTCCGGCAACTATACCATCTTCGCGCATTCTGAAACGCTGCCTTGGTGGCTCTCAGCGCAAGGCAATTTCATCTTCCAATGGCACCCGCGCTTTCACGCCGCCTACAGCGGCCCCAACAGCTTCGATCATGCCTCCGAGCAGGCGGCCTCCGAAGTCACCACGCTCTACTCGGGCCTCGAGTTGTCGCCGACGCTCGAGGCCGTCGCGGATTTCGAAAGCGCCGGTGGCAGCGGGCTCAGCCAGACGCTCGGCCTCGCCGGTTTTCCCAACCTCGACGCGGTTAGAAATCCCGGCTTGAGCGCGACCCCCTACCTGGCAAGACTCTGGTATCGCCAGGTCATCGCTTTCAGCGACGATACCGTCGAGGTCGAGCGCTCACCCATCTCGATTCTCACCAGGCTGCCCGTGCGCCGCCTCGACATCCACGTCGGCGAGTTCGACATGGTGGACTTCTTCGATCTCAACAGCGTCGCCAACGACAGTCATACCCAGTTCATGAACTGGACGGTCGTCAACAACGGCGCTTACGACTACGCCGCCGACACGCGCGGCTACACCTGGGGCGCGGTTATCGACTATGAAGATCGATTGTGGGGTATTCGCTTCGCCGAGGCCCTCGTCTCCAAGCGCCCTAACGGCCTGAATCTTCAAAAGAATCTGCAAGATGCGCACTCGGAGAATTACGAGCTGGAATTTCGTCCGGAATTGATCGACAAACGCGAGACCACGGTTCGCCTCCTCGCCTTCACCAACTTCGCCAACATGGGAGACTACCACGAAGCCATCGATCTCTTCGCGCAGGGAAAGACTCCGATGCCCGAGATCGACGACCATCCGCGGCAGACCGATCTGAAGTATGGGTTCGGCATCAACGCGGAACAGGAATTCACCGGTTATCTAAGAGGCTTCGTTCGCGCGGGATGGAACGAAGGCGAGCACGAGTCCTTCAACTATACCGAAGTGAACGAGACCGTAGCGTTCGGCGGCGACCTCCGCGGCGTCCTGTGGAATCGCCCCCGGGACAAGTTCGGCGTAGCATTCGTCGGCAACGGAATCTCGCAACGACACAGGCAGTATCTAGCTGAAGGTGGCCTGGGGTTCCTGCTAGGTGATGGCGCGTTAAGCTACGGCCCCGAAAAAATCATGGAAAGCTACTACAACTTCCCAATCCCAGTTCACGCCGGCTTTTATGGAGCCGTGGACGTCCAGTACATAGACAACCCCGGCTACAACCGAGCCCGCGGCCCGGTAGTAGTCCCCGGAATGCGCCTGCACGTCGAACTCTGAACGGCACAGTAAGCTTAGTACTGGGTGCAGGGGTCACCCCTGCCCAGGGAAGCGTGAAACCCACGGCGGGTTTCACATTAAATGAAGTGATTCACTTGTCGCCCATCACAACAGCGCCAGCAAATACCTAACGTGGATAGCTAATACGCTGCGCCCACCCGGGTAGTTGAACCGGGCATCGTCAAACTTGGGCGGCCCGAAATAACCCGCCGCGTCATTCGATGCGCCCACGCCTTCCTTCGGCATTCCCATGAAATTGCGATCGAGTTTTCCGTTGTCGTTCTCGTCGAGAAACACCGACACCGCATAATTTCCGGGCGCGACGCCGCCAAAGATGCACACCGCCTGCCCGTTTGCGATCTTGCTCCTGATCGTCTTGCCCGCTTTCGAGGAATCTCCCGGAAATCCGTCCGCCGAAGCGAACAGCGCGCAATCAACCTCGCCGTCATTGCTATGCAGACCAACCACAAGCACCTTTATTGAATTCGCCACGCCCGCATCGTCGGCCCGCGCCGCAATAGAACTCGCGCCGATCGCCGCGCCAAACATCAACCCAATCGCTATTGCCGTTCTCATCGCCATGGAGCAATTTCTCACGCAACGGTCGCGGGTTTCAAATTGACAGAAATCCAAGCCCTCCTACCCAAACCCTTCTAACAGGGACGAAGTCCCGCATCTTTATCTTAGTACCGGGTGCAGGGGTCACCCCTGCCCAGGGAAGCGTGAAACCCAGGAGGGGTTTCACATTCAATGGAGTGACTTTTTCTTATGCTTACGCGCTCTGCGCGCGCGTGCCCGGCCGCATCGACTCCGCCAGGTCGCCTGCGAACTTGCGCGCGTCCTCGACCGGCAAGGTTGACACCGTCACCCGGATTCCGGGCGCACTTTTTATTCGATAGCACTCGCCGGCGCGAATCGCCCATCCTTTGGACGCCATCGCATTCACCACCGCCGCTTCTTCCGCGACCGGCACCCACACGTTGAGGCCCGAGCGTCCGCGCGCCTCGATTCCGTGATGTGCTAGTGCTTCGATCAGCGCGCGCCGCCGATTCGCATACGTGTCCGCCGCCTTCTGCAGCGTGGCCGGCGTCGCCGCGTCCGCCCACATCATCGCGACGAGGTCTTGCAGGATATGACTGACCCATCGCGGGCCAAGACTTTGCCGCCCCTGCACTCGCGCAACCGTCAGTGCGTCGCCCGCCATCACGCTCACCCGCAAATCGGGGCCGAGCGACTTCGACACCGACCGCACCGTCGCCCAATGCTCTCGTCCGGCCGACAATGTAATCGTGGGCGCTCCGGACACGGGACCCGCGTGGTCGTCTTCGATCAACACGATCTCCGGGAACGCGGCGAGCACCTGCCTCAATTCGGCCGCGCGCTTGCGATCGAGTGCGGCGCCGCTGGGGTTTTGCGCGCGCGGCGTCAGAATGAACCCCTTAGCGCCAAGCTTGAGCGCGCGATTCAAATCCGCCGCCAACGGCCCCGAGTCGTCGATTGCGACCGGCTCCGCCACCAACGCCAGCGACGCCACCAGGTCAAGCACGCCGGTGTAGCTCGGATCTTCGACCGCGACAACATCGCCGGGCCGCAGATGAGCCTGCAGGACGCGTTCGACGGCGTCGAGCGCCCCGCTGACGACCGCAATCGACCCGGCCGCGACCGCGTCGCTCTTGAATTGCCGCGCGGCGAGGTTCACCAGCGCGGCGCGATTCTCCGCGTCGCCGTATCTGCCGGGTTTTCCATCGAGCCGCGCGAGATACGGCTTCAGCGGCGGGAGCATCGCCGGATCCGGACCGCCGTCGGCCAGGTTGCGCAGTCCGGGCGCCGGCGGCGGGAAGATCGCACGCGTCAACAGCGGCGGCCGGCGGTTGACGATTGTCCCGCGACGCCCCGAGC
>JBAWCX010000195.1:0-8114 GCA_049590495.1 Binatus sp. (SeqCode) | reverse complement strand
ACGTAAGTGTGCTGCTCGGGCCGAAGCTCCATCCTGAACAGCTTGCGAAAATTGATCCGATCGATCGGCTCGAGAACTATTTCGTGATCGGTCTTCTTCATGATTGCACGTGCAGAAAAATGTCGCGGGCGTGCTCGTCGCTGATGCGCTTGACTGACGTGATTCGATCGGCGAATTGCGCCAGCGACGACGTCTCCGCCGAGCCCACGTCGACCAGCACTGCGAAGATCGAAAAGTCCAGCTCGTCTTTGCGCCCACGTAAACGCGCCAGCCAATCCGGACTGACCTGCGACTCGCCGTCGGTGATAATCACGATGTCGCCGCGCTTGAGTTTCTTTTCGCCGAGCAGTTCGACCGCAGCGTCGATTGGACTCTCGAAGTCGGTGCCGCCGCCGGGAAAGTACTCGGCCATCTCGACGACCTTGTTCAGGTCGGGCGCGTAGCGCCGCTCGCGATTCAGGTCGAGCACCTTGAGGCTCACGTCGCCCGACGAAAACATCACGGCGCGAAACAGCCGGCGCTGGCGGCGCGCGATATCCATCAGCGTCAGCGCGACCGCCTTCGACCACATCTCCTTGTCGCCCTGCATCGAGGAGCTCACGTCGATACACACGACCATCGGGCCTTTGCCCTGCTGCTCGTCGTCGCGCAGCCGGTACTGAAGGACGGTGCCTTCGAGCACGCGGCGATGGAAATCGCGCTTGAGCACGGGATGATGCATCGCGAGCAGCTCGGCGGGAATCAGGCGTCCCAGCTCGGAGCCGAGCTCGATGTCGTAAGCCTCGGCGACGCCGCGTTCGAGCGTCTTGCGCTTCAGCGCGCGCGCGTCCTGCTTGAACCGCCCGACCATCCGCGCCAGCTCGCCGAGCTTCTTGTTGCGCGCGAGGCGCCGCCCCAGCTCGAGCCGCGCACCGGCCGCGACGCGTCCGCCCTGCCCAAATTCGCGGCTGAAGTCGTGACTGTCCTCGGCGGCTTGATCGATCTCACCCGCCAGCTCGGCGGTCTTGAGCTGCATCCGCTTGAGCGCGCTCTGATCCGCGCCCTTGAGTTGAGTCTCGAACTGCCGCGACTTCTGATTGAGGCGCGCCTCGGAAACCTTGGCCGCGCGCTCAGCCGCATCGGCCATTTCCGCAAGCTCTTTCTTCGTCGCTTGATCTTTTTTCTGTTCGCCGGAGGCCGGTTCGCCCTGTTGCGATTCCTTCATTTCGTTGACTGCCTTCACCGCGTCGGCGCGCGCCTCGAGATCCTGCTCCTGGCGCGCGAGATCCCACAGATCGAGCATCTCGCCGCGATTGATAAGCTTCTCGGATTTCATCATCTCGAGCGCATGCTCGCTCATCACGATCGCGGCGATCGCGGCCTTGTCTTCTTCGAGCGCGGTGCGCGAACGCAGAGCCTGGAACGGCGCCGACGGCACGATTTGCTCGAGGATAGTGCGGTTGAGCGCGGCCGCCAGGCGCACGTCGCCGGCTTTGCGAAAGACCGGGTTCATCTTGAACAGCGCGAAGAAGAGGTCTTGCACCAGCGCGCCGAAGTGAGGGACCAGCCGCTCGCCGGTTTCCGCGAGATCGGCGATCGACGGCGCGTCGGCGACAATTTCGTTCCAGGTGCGCCGGTCGTAGCTGTCGCTCTCAAACCACGACGCATTGGCGGGCACCTTGGGAATATAAAGGCGTCGCGGCTGGACTATTTTGGCTTTGCGCGCCATCGGGAATCGATCCTACGTGAGTGAAAACCGGGTCGCCATGACTCGATTCGCGGCCATTGCGTTACGATGGTCCTTGAATGTATCGCTGAATGCGTAACAGAATTGAAACACAGCGCCGCGCGGCGGCTTTCGAAGCGATCCCGCGCGCCGCCAAAAGAGATGACGCAGGAATCCACCCCGCTCTCAAACCGCCAGCATGCGCTGATCCTCGCCGCCGTCCAAGAGTTCGTCTCGACCGCCGAGCCTGTCGGCTCCGCGCAGATCGTCGCGCGTCATCAGCTCGGCGTGCGCGCCGCGATGGTGCGCAACATGATGTCCGAGCTCGAGGAGAGCGGTTACCTGCGCCAGCCGCATACCTCGGCGGGCAGAGTGCCGACCGAGAAGGCGTTTCGCTACTACGTCGATCATCTCGCCGCCGCGACCCGAATCGGCTTCGAGGATCGCGCGCAGATTGAGCTTCATTATTCGACCGCCGTGCGCAACCTTGGCGAAGTCCTGCGCGACACTCCGCGCCTGCTCTCGCTTCTGACGGGACAAGCCGCGCTGGTGATGGCTCCGCGGCTGGAAGCCTCGGTCATCGAGCGCGTCAACTTCGTCCGCCTGCGCGACAACCAGGTGCTGGCCGTTTTCGTCGCCGCGAAAGGCGCGATGCAGAACCGTATCGTCGATACCGAGCGCGACCATTCGCAGGACGAGCTGGATCGCATGGCGCGTTATCTCAACGAGTCGCTCGAAGGGCGCACTCTCGACGAGGCACGCCGCTGGATCGAGGCGCAACTCCGCCAGGAGCGCGCCAACTACGATCGCTTCATGCACGACGCGCTCTCGCTCGGCGAGGCGATCGCGGATTACGTCGGGCGTCCCGAGCTGTACGTCGAGGGCAGCCTGCAGGCGCTCGAGCAGCCCGAGTTTTCCGATCGCGACAAGATGCGCGAGCTGTTGCGCGCGCTCGACGACAAGACTGCGCTCCTCGAATTGCTCGAGCGCAGCCTGACCCACGCCGGGCTGACGGTCTCGATCGGCTCGGAGAACTACGACCCGCGCCTGTCGTCGTTGAGCGTGGTGGCGGCGTCGTACGCCAGCGGTTCGAGCACGCTCGGCAGCCTGGCGATCGTCGGCCCGGTGCGGATGGACTACGACCGCGTGATCCCGCTGGTCGAGTACACCGCGCGAGCGCTGTCGCGATTGATGGAGTACTGAAGAACTTAAATCGCAATGAAACCCGCGGTGGGTTTCACACTTCCTTCGGCAGGGGTGACCCCTGCACCCAGTACTAAGAGAATCGGCACCGCCGCGGGATGCGGGACTTCGTCCCTGTTAGAACGAGTTACCGACGGAAATAGACCGTTCTTTCTCGCCTGCTCTTTTTTGTGTCATTCTAGGGGTGGAAGATGCTGTAGCGAAGAATCCCGGTTCCGTTCTTCGACTCTCACCTGCCCACACGGCAAATCTACCAAAAAATCCAACGATTCCGCAGTAGCGTGACCGGAAATCATGCTTAGGTTTAGATTCGGTTTAGTTTTTTAAGAATGAACAAGCGACACAAGCATCCTCAGGACGGTAATCCTGGCATGGACGGGGAATTCGATCCGGCGCCGGGTGTTGAATCAACGCCTGGCGAGGGTGGCGAACTGGAATCCTTGCGGGCGCAGCTCGCCGAGAAAGACAAGGAAATTGCCGAGCTCAAAGACAAGTATCTTCGCACGCTCGCCGACTCGGAAAACGCGCGCAAGCGAATCCGCCAGCAGAGCGAGGAGTCCATCCGCATCCAGCGCGAGGCGATTCTCCGCGACCTGCTGCCGATCATCGACAACCTGGAACGCGCCCTCGCGGCGGCCCGCAACGGCACCGACGCGCGGACGATTGTCGATGGCGTCGAGATGACGGTGCGGGCGCTGATCGATTTCCTGCGCGCGCAAGGCGTGACGCCCGTGCAATCTGTCGGCCAGCCGTTCGATCCCAATCGGCACGAGGCGGTCGATCACGTGGCGTCGGACGCGCATCCGCCGAACACGGTCGTCGATGAATTCCATCGCGGCTATTTGATCGGTGATCGAACTTTGCGGCCAGCCCGCGTGTCGGTTGCGAAGGATACCGGCACCAATTCTGGAAAGCGAAACGGAGGCGAAACCGATGCTTCCGACGTTGAAAATAACTGAACCGTGATTATCTCTATCTTAAGTTTTATATCAGGGGACCTCTAAGAAAATGGCAAAAGTTATAGGTATCGACTTGGGCACGACGAACAGCTGCGTCGCGATCATGGAGGGTGGCGACCCGGTAGTTATCGCCAACTCCGAAGGCAGTCGCACGACGCCGTCGGTCGTCGCGTTCACGGAAGCGGGCGAGCGGCTGACTGGTCAGATCGCCAAGCGCCAGTCGATCACCAATCCAACCAATACGGTATTCGCGATCAAGCGCCTGATGGGCCGGCGGTTCGACGACCCCGAAGTTCAGAAGGCGATGAAAGTTCTGCCCTACAAGATCGTGAAGGCCGACGACGGGGCGGCGTGGGTCGAAATTCGAGGCAAGAAATATAGCCCGCCGGAAATTTCGGCGTTCATCCTCCAGAAGATGAAGCAGACCGCCGAGGACTACCTTGGCGAGAAAGTCACCGAGGCCGTTATCACCGTGCCCGCGTACTTCAACGACAGTCAGCGCCAGGCCACCAAGGACGCCGGCCGTATCGCGGGCCTCAACGTGTTGCGCATCATCAACGAGCCGACGGCGGCGTCGCTGGCCTACGGTCTCGACAAGAAGAAGGACGAAAAGATCGCCGTGTTCGATCTCGGCGGCGGCACGTTCGATATTTCAATTCTCGAACTGGGAGAAGGCGTCTTCGAGGTCAAGGCGACCAACGGCGACACCTTCTTGGGCGGCGAAGATTTCGATCAGCGCATCATGGACTACCTGGCCGACGAGTTCCGCAAGGACCAGGCAATCGATCTGCGCAAAGATCGCATGGCACTGCAGCGGCTCAAGGAAGCCGCCGAGAAGGCCAAGACCGAGCTGTCCACCGTGACCGAGACCGACATCAATCTGCCTTTCATCACTGCGGATCAGTCGGGACCCAAGCATCTCAACATGAAGCTGTCGCGCGCGAAGCTCGAGGCGCTGTGCTCCGATCTGCTCGACCGGCTCGACGCGCCATGCGTTACCGCGCTGAAAGATGCGGGCCTCAAGGCGAGCGACATCAACGAGATCGTGCTGGTCGGCGGCATGACCCGGATGCCCGCGGTGCAGGAACGGGTGAAGAAGCTGTTCGGCAAGGAAGGGCATAAGGGCGTCAACCCCGACGAAGTCGTCGCGATCGGCGCGGCGATTCAGGCGGGCGTGCTCAAGGGCGAAGTCAAAGACGTGCTGCTGCTCGACGTGACACCGCTGTCGCTCGGAATCGAGACGCTCGGCGGCGTGTTCACCAAGCTTATCGAGAAGAACACGACCATCCCGACGCGCAAGAGCCAGGTGTTCTCGACCGCGCAGGACAATCAGACTGCGGTCACGATTCGCGTCTTCCAGGGCGAGCGCGAGATGGCGTCGGACAATAAGCTGCTCGGCCAGTTCGACTTGATCGGGATTCCGCCCGCCCCGCGCGGGATGCCGCAGGTCGAGGTCACGTTCGACATCGATGCGAACGGAATCGTGAACGTGCATGCCAAGGACCTCGGCACCAACAAGGAGCAGTCGATCAAGATTACCGCGTCGTCCGGTCTTAACGAGGAAGAGATCAAGAAGATGGTGCGCGAGGCCGAGGCGCATGCCGCCGAGGACCATGCCCGCCGTCAGCAGGCCGAGGCGCGCAACAAGCTCGACAACCTGATCTATTCCACCGAGAAGACGCTCAAGGATCACGGCGCCGAAGTCGACGAGGCCGGGCGCAAGCAGGTCGAGGACGCGCTCGCGGAAGCCCGCACCAAGCTCGAGTCCAAGGACGCCGACGAGATCAATCGCGCGGCCGAGGCGCTACAGAACGCGTCGCATAAACTGGCCGAGGCGATGTACAGCAAGTCCAAGGCCGGGGCGGGACCGCAAGCCGGCGCGGGGCCGCAGGATGGCGCTGGCGGGGAGAGTGGCTCCCAGAGCGGGAATGGCGAGAGCGGCGCGAAAGAAGACGTGGTCGATGCGGACTACAAAGAAGTCAAAGATCAGTAGGCAGCGACGGGGCCGCGCAAGCGGCCTCGCTCGTAACAATCTGACAATGGCGTCGCCTCGGATGTTCGCATAGAATCGTTGCGCGATGCCGCCTGCACACAAACGCGACTACTACGAAGTTCTCGGTGTCAACCGCGGCGCCACCGAAGCTGAACTGAAGAAAGCCTACCGCACTCTCGCAATTCAGTGTCATCCCGATCGCAATCCAGGCAACAAGGAAGCCGAGGAGCGTTTCAAGGAGCTCAACGAGGCCTACCAGGTCCTGTCCGATCCCGAACGGCGCGCGCAGTATGACCGCTTCGGGCATGCCGCTTTCCAGGGACCGCAGGGTGGTCCGGGCGGATTCGGCGGTTTCGACTTCAGCCAGGGCTTCGAGGAAGTTTTCTCCGACATCTTTGGCGATTTTTTCGGCACCGGCCGCGGACGCTCACGTTCGCGCACTCGGCGTGGCGACGACCTGCGCTACGATCTCGAAATTGAGTTCGAGGAAGCGGCGCGCGGAATCGAGAAAGTCGTAAAGTTCCAGCGCCTCACTCAATGCGAAGGATGCAACGGCACTCGCGCTCGCGGCGGCTCCAGCGGCGCTCGCCAATGCCCGAATTGCCGCGGCAGCGGCCAGGTGCGCACTCAGCAAGGCTTCTTTTCGATCTCGACGACGTGCGGACAGTGCCGCGGCGAAGGCATGATCATCTCCGACCCATGCCCCAAGTGCCAGGGACAGGGGCGCATCCGCAAGCATGAATCGCTCGCCGTGAAAATCCCGCCGGGCGTGGACAACGGCTCGCGGCTCAAGCTGCGCGGCGAGGGCGAGGCCGGCTACGGCGGCGGACCGCAAGGCGATCTCTACGTCGTCATTCACGTCAAGGAGCACGAGATGTTCGTGCGCCAGGATAACGACGTCATAATCGAGGCGCCGATCAGCTTTCCCCAGGCGGCGGTCGGCACCGAGATCGAAGTGCCGACGCTCGAAGGCAAGGTCAAGCTCAAGATTCCGCCCGCCACGCAATCGGGAAAGATCCTGCGGCTCAAGGGCAAGGGCATTGTCGATCTTCACGGCTACGGACGCGGCGATCAGCTCATCAAGATAATCGTCGAGACGCCGCGCAGCCTGACCGCTCGCCAGCGCGAACTGCTCGAGGAATTCGCCAAGCTCGACGGCAAGGCCGTCAACCATCCGCTCTCCAAGGGCTTCGTGGACAAGCTCAAGGAGATGTTCGGCTAGCCCGCGTCGCGAAAGCATCGTTCAGAAAAAGGAGCTACAGCCATGGCCTGCAACTCGTGTGAAAGCAGCGGGAGATTTCGGGCGAGCTATTGCGACGATTGCGAGCGATGGACTTTCCACGTCGACAAGCGCGACCTCTTGATCGCGGCGGGTCTCATGGCGGTTGCCGCGGTCATCGTCCTTCAACCGGAACTGCTCGCGCCGGCCGGATTCGTGCTCGCGCGGCGCGTAGTCGGCGCGTTCGCTTAAGCAATTCCGCGTTCATCGCGGGACGTGCACCAGTTCCAGCTTCAGCCCGTCGGGATCGGTGAAGAACACCGCGTAGTATCCTGGCAAGTAGTCGTACTCTTTTGGCGGATCGGTGACCTTGCCGCCGTTGGCCGCAATCTGTTTGGCGAGATCGTCGATCTGCTGACGGCTCTCGGCGGCAAACGCGATCTCGCACAGCCCGACGCGATGGCGATGGAACTTGTCTCCGCGAAACTCCGGATCTGACGGACGGATCCACAGCGAGCCGTGATCGCCGAAGTAGCCGGTGGTGACGTCGGCCTGCGGCTGGTCGTAGGACATCGCCTTCGGATAGCCGATCTGCGGCATCAGCCACGCGTAAAACTTTTTCGCCGCGGCATAGTGGTTCACGTTGACGATGATATGGTCGACTCCCGCGCTCATAACGACACCTCCATGCAACTAACTTTGTATCCGGCCGAGCGTCGTGAACAAAGCCGCGCGCATCACGCCGGCCGGCGGCGCAACGCGATTGAACAACTTGAACGCGAGCTCCCCCTGGTTCACCAGCATCCCGGCGCCATCCGAGGCGCGCCGTCCCGCAGCAAGCGCGGGCTTCAGGAACGCGGTCGGTTCTTGCGAGTAGATCAGATCGTAGAACAGGCAATCGGCGGCGGTTGCGCTGTAATCGAGACGCGCGAAGCGGCCCGTCGTCAGACCCATCGAGGTCGCATTGACGATCAATCGTGCGCCGGCAAGCAGCTCGGAGTCCATCAGCGCGTCCAGGCCGCGAGGCTCACCCGC
>JBAWCX010000194.1:0-13702 GCA_049590495.1 Binatus sp. (SeqCode) | reverse complement strand
GCCGCATCTGCTGGCGAACTCCGGCGAGAAAGCAAAATTTCTGTCGGGCGGCGAGATCCCCATCGTAATCGCCCAGGCGCTCAACTCGACGATCGTTTTCAAAACCTACGGCACCTCCGTCGAGTTCATTCCGACCGTGGTCGGTCGCGACGATATCGAACTGCTGGTGAAACCCGAAGTCTCCCAGCCGGACTTCGCTCAGGGCGTTAGCCTGTTTGGCTTCACCGTCCCGGCTTTCGTAACTCGGCGCGCGGAGACGATGGTGCGCCTGAAAGACCGCCAGACGCTGATCCTCGCCGGCCTCATTCTCCACCAAAAGACTTCTCAGGTGCAGAAGGTACCTTACCTCGGCGACATCCCGTGGGTGAAAGGTCTTTTTCGCACCACTTCCTACTCAGACCAGGAGAGCGACCTTGTGATGAGCGTGACGCCCGAGATTGTCCGGCCGCTGCCCTCGGGCGGGCAGGTTTTTCTGCCCACCAATCGCGGCGAGATGAACGCAGACGAAATCAAAACCAAGTCGATCGAGCCGCCGGACGTGGCTCGGCCACGCTTCTAGGCGTCCGCGCCCCGGGAGAAAGATCGAGTGCCATTCAACGGATCAAAAGGCGAGGGTCGTCGCAGCATGATGAAAGTCATGCTGGTCGGCGATCCCGGCGAGCAGCGCACGCAGCTCAAAACGGTACTGGCGGCGTTGGCTGAGCCTCAGCTCGAGATTATCGAGGGCGAAGCCGCCACCGCCGCGAATCTCTCCGAGAACGCCGCCATCCCGCCCGACGCAACCCTGGTGATGGTCAACGGCAACGAGGAGGCAGCCCTCAGTTTCCTCCAGAGCCAGTCGCTCCATTCGCCGCGCCCAACCCTGCTCGCCGTGCTCACGGCGCGCTCAGCCGGCCTGATGAAGCGAGCGCTGCGCTCCGGCGCCGACGAGATTCTGTTCATGCCGCTCGACGCGGGCGAGGCTACTCGCGCTCTGCTCAAGGTAAGCGAGGCGCGTTGGCGCACCGAGCGCCGCGAAGGCGGTGTGGTGATTTCCGTCGCCAGCCTGGTCGGCGGCGTCGGTGTGACCTCGCTGGCCGCCAACCTCGCGTTGGCGCTCGCGTCGTTGCGTCAACACGTAGCCTTGGTCGATCTCGACCTTCAGACCGGCGGCCTCGCGGTCTTTCTCAACCTCGATCCGGAGGTGACCATCATGCCGCTGGTGCGGCTGGACCATAAGCTGGATTCTATCCAGCTCGAATCCGCCCTGACCAAGCATTCATCGGGCGTCTATCTGCTGGCCGCGCCCAAGCGAATCGAAGAAGGCGAACTGGTTTCGGATATCACGGTGGGCACGGTGCTCGATCTGATTCGTCAGTTGTTCGACTACGTGATCGTCGACTGCGGCGACCATGTGGACGAAAACGGGGTCGCCGCGTGGGAACGCTCCGAGCATCTGTTTTACGTCCTCAATCAATCGATCGCCGCGGCGCGATGCGCGTGGCGATTTATCGATCTGTTCGAGCGCCTGGGCCTGACCACCCTCGAGCCGCGCTTCATTCTCGATCGCTACAACCCCGCCCATCCGCTGACCGCGAAGGCGATCGAAGCGACCCTCGCCAAATCCATTTACGCCAAGATTCCAACCGACGATCGCACTTTCGAAACCATTGAGATGAAGGCGCAGGACCTTTTCCAGGTCGCGCCGTCGTCCCCGGTCGCGCGCGCGATGCTCGATCTCGCGGCGCTGGTAATGCCGCGGGTTGAACTGGCAGTTCTCAAGGAAACATTCATGTCGCGGCTCAAATCCGCCTTCGTTACGCATTGAAGTCCAGGCATTGAAGTCAAAGAGGTATGCAGGATGGGACTGACTGACCGACTCTCGAATGTCACCAAGGGCGGACGTCCCCCGGACGCCGTCAGCGGCGGCGGTTCGCTCATCGGCGCGACCGTCCGGCGGCGCAAGGACGCTATCGCCGACAGCTCGCGCCGGCTGAAGGTCAAAGTTCACAACAAACTGTTCGAGACTATCGACGTCTCCAAGCTCGAGACCCTCGAGCCCGCGATGGTCTCCACCAAAGTCACCGCCGCCATCAACGACATTCTAAATGAAGATGGCCGCCTCCTCACCGAAACCGACCGCGGCCGGCTGATCGAAGAACTCAAAAATGAACTGCTTGGCCTGGGCCCGCTCGAGCCCTTGCTCCGCGACGACGAGATCACGGACATCCTCGTCAACGGCCACAATCAGGTTTACGTCGAAAAGCGCGGCAAGTTGTTCGCCACCGACGTCGCTTTCCAGGACGACCAGCACCTGATGCTCATCATCGATCGCATCGTGTCCCGCGTCGGCCGCCGCGTCGACGAATCGTCGCCAATGGTCGATGCGCGCCTGCCTGACGGCTCGCGTATCAACGCGATCATCCCGCCGCTGGCGCTAGACGGTCCCGCACTCTCCATCCGCCGCTTCGGCCGGCATCGCTTCGACATCGGCGCGTTGGTCGAAAAGGACGCTCTCACCTGGGACCTCGTCGAATTTCTGCTCGCCGTCGTCCGAGCGCGCCTCAACGTCATCGTCTGCGGCGGCACCGGCTCGGGCAAAACCACGATGCTCAATTGCCTGTCCGCCTTCGTTCCCGAAGACGAACGAATCGTCACCATCGAGGATTCCGCCGAGCTTTCGTTGCAACAACCCCACGTCGTCCGGCTCGAGACTCGTCCCTCCAATCTCGAGGGCCGCGGCGAGGTCACCCAGCGCGACCTCGTCAAGAACTGCCTGCGAATGCGCCCGGACAGAATTGTCGTCGGTGAGGTCCGCGGCGCCGAAGTCTTCGACATGCTGCAGGCCATGTCCACCGGTCATGACGGTTCCATCGCCACCATCCACGCCAACAGCCCTCGCGAATGCCTGGGCCGGCTCGAGATGATGATGCTGCTGTCGGGTGTCTCGATTCCGCAGCGCGCGATGCGGCAGCAGATTGCCTCCGCCCTCAACGTTGTCGTTCACGTCAGCCGCTTGTCCGACGGTTCGCGCAAGGTCATGAAAATTTCCGAGATCAGCGGCATGGAAGGCGAAATGATCATGATGCAGGACTTGTTCGAGTTTGTCCGCGCCGACACCACTCCAGCCGGGAAAATCAACGGCAGCTTTCAATCGACCGGCATCCGCTCGACGTACACGCAGCGCCTCGAAACGGCCGGTTACAAAACCGAATCCAAGGTTATCAAGACGGCTGCGCGATGAGTCTCGGCGACCTTTTGATCCCGGCTGCGGTCGCGGGCATCGTGCTGGTGGCTTGCGGGATGTGGTTCCTGCGCAGCGGCATCCGGCCCGGCGTCAGTCGCACCGTCATGCGACGCATGTCGCGGCCAGACGTAACCGGGGCCTTCGACATCACCAAGACCGATCGCCATCGCCTCAGCGGGCGCGAATTCCTGAGCTGGTTCTATCGACTCAATCTGCTGCAAAAGCTCGAGGAAAACCTCTGGCAGGCCGGCATCTATGCCCGCATCGCCGACGTTCTGCTCGTGATCATGTTGATGTTCGCGGCGGGGCTGGCCGCGGGCCAGGCGATTTGGAATAAGGTGCTCATCTCGATCGCAATCGGCGCGGCGATGGCTGCCCTGCCGATAGTTTATATCCGAATTCGCAGGCAGCGGCGCCTCAAGGCATTCGCCAAGCAACTGCCGTATGCGCTCGATCTCATCAAATCGTCACTCGAAGCCGGTCACACGCTGCTGCGCGGATTACAAGTAGTCGTTTCGGAGTTCGCGGATCCGATCGCCACCGAATTCCGCTCCGCCATTGAGCAGAGCCGCCTCGGCCTGCCGCTGGCGCGCGCGCTGGAAGAAATGCTCAAACGCGTGCCGCAGGAGGATCTCCGCCTGCTGGTCGTAGGCGTGCGGGTACAATCGGAAGTCGGCAGCTCGCTCGCGATAATTATCGGGCGACTGTCGGAAATCGTCCGCACCCGCCAGCGCCTCCAACAGCAAATCAAGGCGCTCACCGCCCAATCCAAGATGAGCGGGATACTGGTCGGGTTCCTGCCGATCGTGATGCTCGGGGCCTTCAGCATCATCCAGCCCAGCTATACCAACACGCTCTTCTACGATCCGAGCGGCCAGAAGATTCTCGAGGTTGCCGCCGTGCTCGACGTCATGGCGTTCCTGACAATTCGCAAGCTGCTGAAGGTGAAGTACTGAGTCCCTGCCATGTCTGCAATCTACGCCAGCCTGACCGTGTTGCTTCTATTCGGCGCGATCTCTCTCGCCGTCTACGCCGCCATATATGGGAGTCATCGCCCGTTTGACGAACGCATCACCGACATCGGCGTCAAGATGCGTGTCGCCTACGGAAATCCCGCCAATCTCGACATGGAGTCGGCGTCGTTTGCGAACTCGTTGTTTCGATGGGTCGCCAAGCGCATTCCCGAACCCGCACTCAACACTCCCGAGCGCGAAAAGTTGGCGAAGCTCCTGATTCGCGCCGGGTTTTCACGGCCGAGCGCCGTCCGCACCTTTCATTTCAGCCGCCTCGCAGCGACGGCGGGAACCGCGCTTCTCGCGTTGGTCGCCTCGATTGTCTTCGGCTTTCACGGCATCAAGCCGCTCATCTTCATAATTGTCGGCGCGGGCGTCGGTGCGTTTGTCCCCAGCTACTACATCGGCCGCGCGGCCAGGCAGCGCACGCAGGAAATCGCCAGCCAACTCTCCGACGTTTTGGATTTGCTGGTCGTATGCGTTGAAGCCGGCCTCGGCCTCAGCGAAGCCATCAAGATTGTAGGCTCGGAAACAGAGCGCCAAAGTCTCAAAATAGGGACCGAGCTATCGACCGTGTCCGCCGAGCTCGCCGCGGGCGCCACTCTCGGCCAGGCGCTGAAAAGTTTCGCCGATCGCACCGCCGTTGAAGATATCAAGCCGCTGGCCGCCACCCTCGTGCAAAGCGAGAAGCTCGGCGCGCAAATCGGTCCCGCGCTCCGCTCCATCTCGGACACGATGCGCACCACTCGGCGGCTCCGCGCCGAAGAGGCTGCCGCCAAAACCACCGTCAAGATTCTCTTTCCGCTCGTGCTGTTCATTCTGCCCGCTATGATGAGTGTGATCGTCGGTCCCGCCATGATTCAGATCATGCGCGCGCTCACCGCGGTCCCCAAGTCCTAGCGCCGCTCTTGACGCGGGCGCCTCGGCACAATATCCGATCGATCATGGCCGATTCAGAGCCGCGCGCGCGTGCCCTCGAGTTGTGGAACGAGGCGATGCGCTTTCACATGGACCACGATCTCGAACGCGCGGTCGAACTTTACACGAAATCGATCGAAGTCTTTCCGACCGCCGAGGCTTACACGTTCCGCGGATGGGCCTTCGAGGGCATGGGTCGTATTGACGACGCGATAGCGGAATGCCGCCGCGCTATTGAAGTCGATCCCGCGTTTGGAAATCCATACAACGATATCGGCGCGTATCTCATTGCCAAAGGCGAGCTCGACGAAGCGGTCCCGTGGCTGGAGAAGGCCAAGACCGCGCCGCGTTACGATCCGCGTCATTATCCGTATATGAATCTCGGCAAAATCTACGCGGCCAAGGGAATGGTGAGACGCGCGATCGACGAATTCGAAGGCGCACTCGCATTGGCGCCCGGCGATCCAAACTGCGAAGCCGCGCTGGCGCAACTCCGCGCACTTTTGAATTGAACCGCCGGGATTTGAAGTGATCAAAGTCGGAGAGCTGGCGCCCGATTTCACCCTCGCCGCACACGACGGCAGGAATCTTTCTCTGCAAAGCCTTCGCGGCGCGAAAGTGCTCTTGTGGTTCTTTGTCGAGGCCAACACGCCCGGTTGCACGCTCGAAGGCCGCGGATTTCGCGACCATCAATCTTACTTCGATGAAAACAACATCCGCGTCGTTGGAGTGAGCTTCGACTCGCCTGAAGACAATGCTGCCTTCGCCCGCCGCTACGAGTTCGTTTTCCCACTTCTCAGTGACGCCGATCATTCCGTCGCACTCGCATACGGCGCCTGCGCGGGAGCGGGCGCGAAATATCCCGACCGCGTGAGTTTTCTAATCGACGAGCACGGTGCAATCGAACGCGTCTACGACCAAGTCGATCCACGCGACCATCCGGCGCGCGTATTGGCCGACGTGCTCGGCGTGTAAGAGATGCCGCAACCGCCGATGAAAGTCCGCGCCGTCATCTTCGACCTCGATGAAACCTTGATCGAAGAGGAAACCTCGAATGACGCTTCCGCGCTGGCCGCCGGCGGGATTGCCGCGGCTCGTCACGGCGTCGATCGCGTTGCGCTGCTCGCAGCCTTGCGGATGCGCTCGCGCGAGCTGTTTCTGGCGGGCCCGATGATCGACTACTGCCGGGACATCGGCATCAGCGCGCGCGAAGCTCTGTGGGGTTCATTCACCGGCGACGCCGCGGCCCTCGCACAGCTTCGGGGTTGGATGCCCGAGTACAGACTGCGCTCGTGGCTCGCCGCTTTGAACGGAGTTGGTATCGACGACGAGGCCCTCGCCGCTGAACTCGCGGACTTCTTCGCCCGCGATCGAAGCCGCCGCCACGTCGTCTTCGCCGAGACCGAGCAGGTCCTGCATGCGTTGAAGAAAAATTTCAAGCTCGCGCTGCTCACCAACGGCGCACCCGATATTCAGGGCACGAAAATCGACGGCTCGAACCTCGCCGGCTTTTTCGAAACGATAGTCATCTCGGGCGACCTCGGATTCGGAAAACCCGACCCCAGGATTTTTCAATTGGTGCTCGAACGGCTGAAAATCACGGCGCACGAGGCGGTGATGATTGGCGACAGCCTCAACCGCGATGTCGCCGGCGCCCGCGACGCGGGCCTCCACACCATCTGGATCAATCGCTACCGCCGAACGCTCGCCGATACTCATCCCATCCCCGATCTCGAGCTGACGAACCTGCGCGACCTGCCAGCCCTGTTGACGCCCGTGGACTAGTTTCTCGTTCGAGTGGCGGCAAACCAATGTCGCATTCTGACTACTCGACGCCATCGAAATGCCGCATCGAACGCCGTCTGTATCCCGTTGCTCGGCTGTGCCTATCGCAGATAACCGTTCAACGAGTGTCCCGATTCCGACCCGATGGCCCGTGACTTGCTCTGAAAACGTGGTGCACCAAACAGATCCTCCATCGGTCCCGGGGACTCAGCCGGCTTCCGCGACAGCGGCCAACGGCGCCAACCGGGATAATTCCGCAAACGAGATGGTCTCGCTCGCCCATCTCGTGCACAGTGCGGACCGGCTCGGTGGGATGGTGGTGCGCTCGGCGCAGGTGCGCAAGGTCCTGAAGTCGGTGTCGCAGCTGAGTCCGTATAGAGCGACCGTGCTGATTTCAGGCGAATCTGGAACCGGAAAGGAATTAGTCGCCCACGCACTACACAGGCTGGGTCCCGTTCCCGACGGCCCTTTCGTGACGCTGAACTGCTCCAACCTGGTCGAATCGCTGGCCGAGTCGCAGTTGTTCGGCCACGTCCGCGGCGCTTTCACCGACGCGCGCGACGAGTCGCAGGGGTACTTCCGATCGGCCAACGGTGGCACGTTGTTCCTCGACGAGATCGGCGAATTGCCGCTCAAGCTCCAGCCCAAGCTGCTGCGGTCGGTGGAGACGCACGAGGTTCAGCCGGTCGGCTCGTCGCATTGCTACAAAGTCAATTTGCGCCTGGTCGCCGCGACGAATCGCGACTTGCGCGCGATGGTGAAGGCAGGCCAGTTTCGCGACGATCTCTACTACCGCCTGAGCGCTTCCGCGATCTTTATTCCGCCGCTTCGCGAACGCCGCGAAGCCATTCCGGCTTTCATCGGTTTCTTCATCGAGCAATGCAATCGGCAATTCGGCAAGAGTGTTTCTGAAATCTCCCGCCGTGCGATCGAAATCCTCTGCGCATACCAGTGGCCGGGAAATGTCCGCGAACTTTCCAACACGATCGAGAGCGCAGTAATCTTGAGCGAGCGCAATAATATCGCCGTGTCCGATCTCCCCGAGCAGATCGTGGACGGAACCGGCGCCGAGCTCTTGTCTCCGCACGAGGAATCCTCGGCTAACGGCCACGCGCTCGCACAAGTCGCGCGCCGGCTGCCCAAGCTTGATTTCGCCGGCGAGCCGCCGGGGTTCCTGCTCGACGAGGTGATCAAGAAGACCCTGATGCGCTCGCTCGAAGAGACCGAGGGAAATCGAAGGCGCGCGGCCGACTTGCTTGGCGTTTCGCGCTCGACGCTCTATCGGATGCTCACCCGCTACGGAATTGCCGAGAATCCACACCGCCTCTCCGTCCAGCCCACGCTCTGAAACCGCACCCTACCTCTGCTCTTACCCTTTCAACTTCCTAAACAGGGACGAAGTCCCGCATCTTTGTCTTAGTACTGGGTGCAGGGGTCACCCCTGCCCAAGGAAGCGTGAAACCCACGGTGGGTTTCACATTGAAATAAAGTGATTTCCCACCGCTGGAAAGTTCCACTCGATTCAATAACAATTCCGTTTCGATGTGGACGCGTGTTCGACTATTTGCGGTACTCGTCGCGATCTCACCTCTCCTTGACGTCTGCGCGGCGTTCGCTGCTCCGCCGCCGGACCTGGTCGAGATGGAGCGGCAGGTGTCGCTCGAGCTCGCGCATGTGCGCGACAGCGGCCCCACCGACCCCGTCGAGCGCCAGCATCTCTCCGAAGCGAACCAGTTGGATCAGAAGGGTGAGGCCGCGATCAAATCCGGCGACTACAAATCCGCCGAAGACAGTTTGCTCAAAGCCCGCGAGATTCTGCGCCACCTGCGCGAGCACTCTTACTAAGTCCGACGGCGCATTCATCGCGCGCGCGGGTTCTGGTAAATTCTAGTTACGGTTTTCCAATGAGTGGTTCGGATGAAATCTGGGCTGAGGCATTGCGCACGCTCGAGCGCGGGCAGCCGTTCGCACTGGCAACGGTGGTGAACGTTCGCGGCTCGACCCCGCGCGAAGTCGGCGCCAAGATGATCGTCCGCGCGGACGGGCAGTTCGGCACTATCGGCGGTGGATGCGGCGAGGCCGAAGTGTTTCGGAAAGCTCGTGTCTTACTGGAAGAGGACGACGACCGCGGTGCGCGGCTCGCGGAAGTCGATCTAACCGGCGATTTTGACCAGCGCGAGATTGGCACCTGCGGCGGAATAATGGACGTCTTCGTCGATCTGTGGTCTCCCGCCCACGACCTCGGAATCGCGCGCCTGCTGGCTGACGCCGCCGATCGTAGCGCTCCTGGCGCGTTGCTGACGGTGGTCGATCCCGGTTCGCGAACAGAAATGCCGGCTGGGTCCCGGATGTTTATCGATCCCCGCGATACGGGCGCACGCGATGCGGGACCGATCGATCTGCCCGCCTCTGGATTCGCGCAAATTGTCGAGCGGACGGCCGATGCGATTCCCACCTTGCTCGAAGTCGACGGCGCCGGCGACCTTCAGCCTGTGACGCATCTCAACGCCAATGGCGGCGTGCGGCTGTTCGTCGATCCGATCGTTGGTGCGCAGCGCCTGATAATCGTTGGCGCCGGCCACATCGCAGTGCCGCTGTGCGCGCTTGGTGCGATGCTAGGGTTTCACGTCACGGTGATCGACGATCGCGCGTCGTTTGCGAACCGCGAGCGGTTTCCGAGCGCCGACGAGATAATCGTCAAGCCTTTCAAGGCTGCGATCGACTCGCTCTCACTCGACGGCCACTGCTACCTGGTTTCAGTCACGCGCGGCCATTCCTTCGATGAGGAAGTCGTACGCGCGGCGCTGATGCAGCCGTGCGGATTTGTCGGGATGATCGGTTCGCGGCGGCGGGTCAAGGCCACGCTCGAGCGAATAGGCGAGAGCGGAGTTCCCAAAGAGCGGCTGGCCGAGGTTCATGCGCCGCTCGGCGTCGCGATTGGCGGTGAAACGCCCGAGGAGATCGCGGTCTCTATCATCGCGGAGATTATTCGCGAGCGCCGCACCGAAGAGCGCGACGATTTCACTCTGGGCGTGCGCTTCGGCAGCCTGAAACGCTCGAAGTAGCGCGTCGATGCCGCAAGATCTCGAAGGGATCATCCTCGCGGCGGGCGAGTCGCGGCGGATGGGCTATCCGAAACCGCTGCTGAAGATCGGTGAGCAGACTTTCATCGGGCACATTGCCGAGACGATGCTCGCAGTGGTGCCGCGCATCGTTATTGTGCTCGGTGCGCATCGCGATCCCGTGCATGCCGCGATTCCGCGCGACGCGCGTATCGTGATCGTCGAGAATCCGAACTATTCGCGCGGCCAGCTTTCGTCGCTGAAGGTGGGACTCAGCGCTCTTGATCCGAACGCGGCCGGTGCGCTCGTGCATCTGGCAGACCATCCGCTGGTCCAAGCAGAAACGTTCCGGGTGATAGTCGATTCATACAAACGAAACGGCAAGCCGATAACTATCGCGCGCCGCGACGGCCATCGCGGCCATCCGGTAATTTTCGACCGCACAATCTTCGCCGAACTGGAATCCGCCCCGGAAGAAGAGGGCGCCCGCCACGTAGTAAACGCCGACGCATCGCGGGTAGCCTACGTCGATCTGCCCGACCCGGGAATCAATCTCGATCTCGACACCCCGTCCGACCTGGCCCGCGCCGGCCTCCCGCCGCCCCCCAGGCACTGATTTGCGGATCAAATTACCTCGTGGCGGCTGGTCGCGGGCATTGTCTGTGTTTGCACTAATGCTGGTAGTGGTCGCGGCGCTGGCCCTCGGGCGCACGCCCGATTTTGGGAAGATGCGCGGGCCCAATCCGCACGAGACTTTCTATCAATACGTTGCCTTCGAACTCGACGCGCCCGCGCTCTGTGCCAAACTCTCACCGTCGGCGTTTATTCCCGGGGGGATTTTTATCGCGCCGAGTTACGCGCGCTCCGATTGTTATGCCGTCATCGCGCGCCGCTACGATCGGCCGTCGCTCTGCTTCAGGGCCCGGCGGCTTGGTGCCTTCGCGCTTCTCTCGGAACAAACATCGCCGCTCGCCTGCCTGATGGAGGTGGCGCGAAGGGGGCGCGACGCCGGCATTTCAACCTATATGCCGGACCGCGCGGACCTCGCTTCGATTTTCGCCGAGATGGGTTACCGGCCCGAAGAACTCTACCGCAAAGGAGTCACTCCGCCGCTGTTGAATCTGCCCGACGCCTACCGGCGGCTCGCGGAGCGTCCGGATCTGCTGCAGCGAATAGCCAGAGTCAGTTTGGCGCCCGCGTCGACGCTCACGCCCGCCGAACGGAATCGCCTGTTCGAGCTTGCCGCGCATGTCAGCAACGATGCCTCGTGGTGCGTGCGGATTCCCGCGGACGTGCTCGATCCCGGCACCGAGCGCAAATCCAAAGGTCCCAGCCTTTTCCAGCGCGACCGATGCATCCTGGAAATTGCGTCGAACGCCCGCAAGCCCGACTTGTGCAAGTTGATTCCCGACCGCCCCGACGACTGGCCCGGCCCGATGAGCCGCCGCGCGGTCTGCGAGTGGCAGGCTTCGCAGCCTCCGAACAAATATTATTACGGCGCGCCGGCCCCGCGGACCGACGGCGAGACACGGCAGATCATCACGGCGCTCGGTTATCCACTTCCTGATGTGCGCGACGTCTCGGCAAACGAAATTGAAAGTAGTTACTTCTATTTCATTTGGCAGATGGCGACCGACAACAAACGCTCCGACGGTCGGGCCGCGGCTGTCGCCCGCACTAAATTCCTCGCGCGCGTCGCCGCACTTCCCAACTATCAATAAACTCGCATCGGGAGAGACGCCGGGAGAAGAATCGTCGAAAAGGGGTACGCCATCGTGGTAAATGTGGGTTGCCAGGCGTGCGGGACACGGAGAGCGGACTTTCAATTTGCCGAATCTTTTCTATGTTACTCCCTGAATCGTTGATTTCCGGCCCAATTTCACGACTGAATAGCCTGGTTCCCGAGGGCATAGATTGGGCGAACATCTGTGTAACCGTCGGCGAGGTAATGCGTATTAATAAACAGTTATGTTGGGTCTGTCGGCGCGTAGCAGGGCAGGGTGGAGATTGAGCGCCAAACCCGACGAGGAACTGATTGTCGAGGTCCTCGGCGGGGATACTGACGCCTTCACCGAGCTCGCATCGCGGCATCGGCCACGCGTGGAGCGATTATGTCGGCGGTTTTTTTCAGACGAAGAGATGGCGCGCGATATCGCGCAGGAGAGTTTCATCCGGGCCTACACCGCGTTGGCGACATATCGCGCGGAGATGCCGTTTGGCGGATGGCTTCGGGCGATCGTGGTGAACTTGTGTTACGACGAGTTGCGCCGACGGCGGCGGCGTCCCGAGGAACTGGTCGGCGACTTCAGCGCGCCGGAAGTGCAGTGGATGCAGACGGCCAATGTGGCGTCGCCAGAGGAGTTGGTCGGTGATGCCGAAGAGCGGCGCGAAGCTTATGATTTGGCGCATCGCCTGCTCGATACGCTCAAGCCTGAGGACCGGATGGTGATGGTGCTGAAAGAGAGTGAAGAACTAAGCGTCAGCGAAATCGCCGAGACGCTTGGATGGAGTGAAGCCAAAGTAAAAATTCGCGCGTTCCGCGCCCGGCAGGCGCTTCGCAAACAGGCGGAGCGAATGCTGGCGGCGGGACGCAACAGGTAACGGTCATGAATTGTTTTGAAGCACGACAGGAATTTCCAGCGCTATGGCGCAAGACGGCGACACCCGAGCGGCGGGCCGAACTGCTGGCGCATCTGAAGGGATGCGAGAAGTGCGATCACGCGTTTCGCGTCTTCGCGCTGACGGCGCCGGTGCTGCACGGCGAGATGGAACAGGCGGCGGCTCGCGTATC
The DNA here is from genome assembly GCA_049590495.1 of Binatus sp. (SeqCode). GTDB lineage: Bacteria > Desulfobacterota > Binatia > Binatales > Binataceae > Binatus. The sequence continues at coordinate 907 of JBAWCX010000194.1, read as the reverse complement.
GCGCCCGGCACGGCGCGAGTTCTCGCTGGCGGACCGCCCGCGACGGTTTGCCTCGGTATCGCGCGAAGTGTCGCGTCCGAATCGATGGATCTCGATGGCGGCGGCGGCCGCGATCTTTGTATTTGCGACCAGCGCGGCGTATCTTTCGACGCGAGCGCCGAAAGAGTCTATTGGCGATGAACTGTCGACACCGGAGTCGAGCATGACTTCCGAAACCACGGGCGATCCATTGGCGCCGGAGATGCCGCTGACAGAGAGCGACGTTGCCAGCTAGGTCGAATATCTGGTTCGGCTTACTGATCGGAGTATCGTGCGTCCTGATTGGTTTTGCGCTGAGCACGCTGGCCTACCGCTATCGCTACTTGCACGTGCCAGGGGGTGGGTTGATCGAGCGAATGAATCATGAGCTCGATCTGACGCCTGCACAAAGCGATCGAATCGCAGATATCCTGCGCGATACCCGCTTCAAGGTGATGCAGGCGCGGCAGGACTATGTGCATCGGCGACATCAGCTGTTCTGGCAGGGGCTAAGCGATATTCGCGGCATCCTGACGCCCGACCAACAGAAAATTTTCGATCGCGACTTCACTCGGCCGTGGGAGCATCACGGGCACGGCGGCCACGGTGACGACGAAGACCTGCCGTCCGAAGGAGGCACGCCTCCGCCCGCATCGCCAGCCCCTGCGGCTCCCCCGGCCTCGCAGAATTAAGAATTCGATTTCTCGTGCCTGAACGATCGGAGCGCTAGGCGGCGAGCATCTTCCACTTGAGCTACGGTTGTCGCTTGACTCAGCGGTAATAAAATTGCACTCATAGTGTAATATATGATGTTTCTCTCCCCGGCGATCGCAGGCGAGACGCCGCCGCGTCCCGTCTTGAACCGTCCGTTTGGACCGCCGTGGGAAAC
>JBAWCX010000193.1:0-3529 GCA_049590495.1 Binatus sp. (SeqCode) | reverse complement strand
CGCCTTTCATCCCTCCGCCTTCAACCCTCCAGGCTGAAGGCTATCTCGTGCTGGAGTTTTACTCCGGCGCTACCGGCCTATCCGGCCGCTTCACTGAGGGATTTTCTCTCCGGCGCTTACACGCAAGCTGGCAACTCTGGCGGTCACGGTGATTAAGGAATATGTTTCTAGATAACCCGGTACTAGAAGAACTTTTTATCCTGGTATAAAAACTGCCACCTGAATCTCTGTATCGAGCGACAAGCCCAACTCATAGATTGCGATATGGCCAAGGACGAAATCAGACGACAGGAACTGAGCGATTTTCTCCGTAACCGTCGAGGGCGGATCGCTCCCTCCGACGTCGGCCTGCCCGCGACCAATCGGCGGCGAACACCCGGCCTCCGACGCGAGGAAGTAGCGCAGTTGGCTGGCGTAAGCGCGACCTGGTACACGTGGCTCGAGCAGAAGCGCCCGATCGGAGTGTCATCCGGCGTGCTGAATAACCTGGCGCGCGTGCTGCGGCTCGATTCCGCGGAGCGAACGCTGCTCTTTCAGCTCGCGCTTCGTCAGCCGGTCCTGGACTCTCCATCGAGACCTGAAACGGTGAGTCCGCTGATCCGGCGCTTGCTCGATCGAACCGATCCGATTCCCGCCTTTGTCCTTGGGCGTCGATGGGACGTCCTGGCGTGGAACCGTGCCGCGCTTGCCTTCTTTTTCGATTTCGAGCAGGTGCCCGCTAACGAACGAAATACGCTTTGGCTCGCCTTCACCAACTCAGCACTGCGCTCCCTGCTCGTCGATTGGCCCGCGCGAGCTAAGGACACGCTCGCCAGATTCCGCGCCGACTATGGCCGTCACGCTGGCGATGCGCATTTTGTGCAACTGGTCGAGCGGCTCAAGTCGGTGAGCCCGGAGTTCGCGCAATGGTGGCCGCGTCACGACATCCTGCCGATGACCGAGGGCCGCAACGCCTACGATCATCCGCAGGTCGGAAGAATGATCGTCGAACACACCACGTTCTCCGTGAGTGACAATCCGGAGCTGAGGCTCGTTGTGTTCCTGGCGGCAGGCGCTTCCAATTCAATCGTCAAGATGCAGAAGGTTGTTACGGGATTCCGTAGCCGGGTGAACGCCAGCTCGGCGAGCAGACGCGGAATTTGAAGTGGCTTAGGATGGGACACGGATTCACCTGGGAGAGCCTCGATCTGGATCGCGATCGAGAAGCAGCCCGACGCGCGAGGGACATCGCCCATAGTTGGCTGTTGGACGAGAGGGCGTTGCAGGCCCGGCGCGCCGATCTTCGTGTTATTCTCACCGGACGTGACGCGCCCGCGGAACTAAGCGCGATCGTGGATGTGGTCACCGAGATGCAGGCGGTGAAACATCCGTACCGCGATGGTGTGTCTGCCTAGAAGGGAATCGAATTCTGATGCGCGCCAAGACTCTGATGGTGATGGGAACCGCGTCGGACGTGGGCAAAAGTGTCGTCGTGACCGCGCTGTGCCGAGCCTTCGCGCGTAACGGCGTCCGCGTCGCGCCCTTCAAGTCGCAGAACATGTCGAACAATGCCGCGGTCTGCCCGGGAGGCGGTGAGATCGGCCGTGCGCAGGCGGTACAGGCCGAAGCGTGCGGCATCGAGCCGAGCGTCGACATGAATCCCGTGCTGTTGAAGCCCGAGAGTGAGTCGGGATGCCAGGTCGTGATTCGTGGACGGCCGCGCTTTCACATGAAGGCCCGCGACCATGAGCGATATCGCGCCGAGGCATGGCCCGAGATCGTCGCGAGCTACGAGGCCATTGCGGAGAATTTCGACCTGATCGTAATCGAAGGCGCTGGCGGGGCTGCAGAGATCAATTTACGGCATCGCGACCTGGTTAACTGGTCGATTGCAGAGCTGACGGATTCTCCGGTTCTGCTGATTGGAGACATCGACAAGGGCGGCGTTTTCGCATCTCTGGTCGGCACTGTCGAACTGCTGTCGCCCGCCGAACGCAAGCGTATCAAGGGATTCCTGATCAACAAGTTCCGCGGCGATCAGACCCTGCTCGAACCCGGTCTTCGCTTTCTCGAGGAACGAACCGGTATTCCAGTGCTGGGGGTGCTGCCTTATCAGAACAGTCTTGGTATCGCGCAGGAGGACTCGGCGATGCTTGACGGTCGCGTTGTTCGCAATCAGCCGGCGGCAGTAACAATCGGAATCCTACGTCTTCCGCGAATTTCGAATTATACGGATTTCGAACCGTTGGAAAACGAGCCCGACGTAGCGGTTCATTATTTGAGCGATCCGGTCGCCGCCCCGAATATAGACGTACTGATCCTGCCCGGGACGAAAAATACGGTCGCCGACCTGAGATGGCTTCGCGCGGCCGGATGGGAAGATTTCATGGTGCGCCATCGCCGCGGCTGCCGTTGGGTGGTTGGGATTTGCGGCGGCTACCAGATGCTCGGACAGCGCATCGTGGACAATGAGAGGATCGAGAGCGACAGAGCGGAAACAGCAGGGTTAGGACTGCTTGAGATTGAGACGATCTTTCAGCCAGAGAAAATCACCGAACGAGTCGGCGCGGTTCACCTGGCTACAGGACTGCCCGTCTCGGGCTACGAAATTCACGCTGGTCGTGTAGCCGGAACAACAGGTTCCGGTGCGGTCTTCAGAATAGTCGACCGCGACGGAAATCGCGCCGACGAGTTAGAGGGTGCCCATTCTGAGGACGGGCGGGTCATTGGGACCTCGATTCATGGACTGTTCGATGCCGCTGGCTTTCGTCGCAACTTCGTCGACACTGTGCGCGAAACGAAAGGGCTTGCGGCGCTCGGACTGAGCGCGCACGACGATCCTGACGCTGATCGCCGCACCGCTTTCGATCGAATCGCCGATGTTCTCGAAGAACACGTGGATATGTCGCGGGTCGCAGCGCTCGCCGGACTGGATTGGAAGCGCTCCGCGCCCGCCGCAAAATTCCATTGAACTGCGATTATGTCTGCGAGCGCTTTTTACATGCCGGCGACGCTCATCTTCGCGGCGCTCGCGCTCGATGCCATTGCCGGAGATCCGCCATGGTTGCCTCATCCTGTGGTACTGATCGGGCGCGCGATTTCCTGGGGTGAGCATCGCCTTCGGAGCGCACAGCCGCGGTTGGACATCCTCAACGGGCTGGTACTTGCCGTATGCGTCACGACGCTTGCGCCCGGAGCGGCGTGGTTCACGATCGCGTTGTGCGGGCTAGCCGGTCATTGGCTCTCATCCCTCGCGGCCGTTCTTGTCGCCTGGACAACGCTTGCGATGCGCGGTCTCGATGATGCAGCAAAAACGGTGGAGCTAAGCCTGCGCTGCGATGATGAAAACGCGGCCCGCGGCGCGATGCCGGCGCTGGTCGGCCGCGACCCGGACAAGCTTGATCGGGCCGGGATGATTTGCGCGACGGTCGAATCGATTGCCGAGAACCTGAGCGATGGAATTGTCGCGCCGCTTTTATGTCTGTTCGTCGCCGGGCCGGTGGCGGCAATTGCATACAAAGCTATCAACACGCTCGACTCGATGCTCGGC
>JBAWCX010000192.1:0-2142 GCA_049590495.1 Binatus sp. (SeqCode) | reverse complement strand
GAGCTGACGCGGATCGAACGCGCGACCTCCTGAATGCCATTCACTTTACCTCCGCAGCTCACACCAAACCAGCGCAACAAATCCCAAGAAATACGGGCGATCCCGCGTTTCTTTCTTGGGCCTTTTTGGTGCTGGTTGCGAGGGGTTTTCGGACAAAGTTCGGACAATTCTCGGACAGTAAAGCGGCTCGGCAGGACCGAGTTACGGGAGTTGTCTCATGGCTGCGAACCCCTATGTGGAAGCGCGTCGGGAATGGGATGAACGTTATGCCGATCTCGTTCTCGGCAAACGCAACTGGCAGATAGCGGCTGGCGGGCTGCTTCTGCTGGCGCTGATTCTGGCCAGCGGCATGGGCTGGCTGATCAGCCGAAGCCGCTACATCCCCTACGTCGTTGAAGTGGACAAACTCGGGTATGCGCTGACAGTCCCGCAGCCGCTCACGCCCGCGTCCGTTCCGGACGTGACCGCGCGTATGCAGCGCTACGAAGTCGCTGCCTTTATCCGAAGCGCGCGTTCGGTCAGCAGCGATCCGCAGGTCGAACATCAGATGCTCAATTCGTTGCTCGCGCATGCGCGCGGAGCGGCCGACAGATTCCTCGATGCTTATTACCACTCCGACGGCTTCACTCATAACCCTTTCAAGCTCTCCGAGAAGCAGACCGTTTCGATTCAGATCGATTCGATCCTTCAGCTCTCGCCCAATAGTTACCAGGTGCGTTGGACGGAGCAGCAACGCGATCTGAACGGGGTTGTGATTGGAGCACCCACGCACTGGGAGGCCGTACTCCAGACCCAGATCGTCCCGCCAAACTCCGACGACGCGATCATCAGCAATCCGCTCGGCTTTTACGTGACGCAGATCAATTGGACCGAACAGCAAGGATAGTCCGCCAGAAGGGAGAAAGCGCGATGAAGAAATCAGCCGCAGCAAGTGTGACGCTCGCTCTCTTGTTGAGTGCGTGCGCGAGTCAGCAACAACAACCCGCACCACCGCCGCTGAAACTCGTAACCGAGTCTCCCACTGAGCCGAGCGCGCTGCCGCCACCGCCGACCGGGGCGCAACTGCTCGCACAGCAGCCGTCCGAGGTGCAGGGTGCAGTTAAAGAGCATCAGCAAGACGGCAAATGGCCGGTCTACCGAACGGCCGAGTACACGGTTTATCCCTATAACCAGGAACCGGAGCCGACCGTCGATTGCGCGCCGCTGCGCACCACCGACATTCAGCTGCAGCCGGGCGAGACGATCACCGACGTTGCGTTGGGAGATACCGAGCGCTGGATGGCGACGCCGGCTGCCTCCGGCGATCCGCGCAATGCCGTCCCTCACCTCGCGGTGAAACCGCAGGTTCCTGGAATCGAGACCAACCTGACAATCTACACGACAAAGCACATCTATCACCTGCTCCTGCGCTCGCGCGGGCGCGCGATGCAGGAGGTCGAGTTCTACTACCCAGACGAGCTGATCGCGGCGATGAAAGATGCCGACTCAGCCGCAGCGAACGCCAAGCAGGAAGCGGTCGATCCGCCGGGTGACTCCAACGACAGCGTGAAGGTCGCAGCCGTAGATCCGGCGCAGATCAATTTCGCTTACACAGTCGCAGGACCAAACGTTCCGTGGAAGCCCGTTCGAGCCTTCGACGACGGTTCTCACGTCTATGTCCAGATGCCTGCCGGAATGAGGTCGAGCGAAGCTCCCGCTCTGCTGATCAACGCCGGCAGCGGAACCCAGATGGTCAACTACCGCGTCAAGGGCAACTACTACGTCGTCGATCGGCTTTTCAGCGATGCGATCCTGGTCGCCGGTGTCGGCCGCGATCAGGACCGCGTGACCATCTCCTATGCAGGCGCAACGAGGTAACGGCCATGGCAACCGCAGACGTGATTCAGGACCAAGACGAGCAGGAACAGGAGCATCTCGGCGGTGGCCGTTTCAATCGCCTTCTCGGCGTGGTTTTCGTGGCGGTTGCGATGCTCGGCGGAGTGGCGCTTGCACTCGGCGTACAGTCCTCGGGGATAGGTCAAACTTCCTCTTCCCAGAAGTCAGCCGACGACCCAGGCTCAGCAGACCGAGACCGGGGCGAGATCGAAGACCTCGCCGCTCATGGCGCAGAGCCGCATGCGGTATCAACCATGACGCCGAATG
>JBAWCX010000191.1:0-15508 GCA_049590495.1 Binatus sp. (SeqCode) | reverse complement strand
AGTTTGTCGTAGCCGTCGTTGTTCAGGACGCGGTTGAACTGGTTGCGGTAGTTGGCGATTACGCTGATGGCGTCGATCGTGATGTCGTAAATCTTCCACTCATCGCCGTCGCGCCGCATCAGGTAGTTGACGGGGATTGGATCTTTCTGATCCTTCAATACGACCGTGCTGAAGACCTCGGCGTAGTCGGGGCCGTCGTTGGTCTGGCGGTTGAATTGAATCATCGAGGATTTTATCTGCTGGTTAATCTTCTCGACCGAATACGACTCGATGCGCGACAGGTACGCGTCCTCGATGAACGCCGTGAACAGCGGCACGAACTCGGCCTTCTGCGCGGGCGTGAAAGTCTTCCAATGGTAGCCGATCGCCGATTGCGACATCTCGGCAAAGTCGAAGTGGCTCTCGGCAATCGCGCGCAGTCTGCGTTCGCGCTCGGCGGTGGAAAGCTGCTGGTCCTTGAAGACCACGATCGACTGATCGATGATCGCTTTCACCGAGCCGGTCGCATCTGCCGGCGCAATCGACGCATTCGCCTCGGCTTGCGCGGCGGCGGGAGCCGCGAACGCACATAAGATCAGCGCGCCGAGCGCAACTATCCGCATATTCAATTTCAACTGCAGCATCATTCTAGAAGATTCCTAACTTTGCGGCGTGGGACCGTTCTTGAAATGCTTGCGGTCGTCCTCGTCGCCATCTGAGGGCCGGCGCAGGCAACTTTCCTCAAGCCATCGATTCGTAACAGTATCCGACAGCGCGACCCCGCCCGCATCAACGGCCCAAGTGCGGCTGTTGATGGTCGTTTGATTGAAAATCCGGCCGCAACTTCGGCAGGTAAAGGCGAGCCGCGAGCCGCCTCCCGGAGCAATCGATTCGATAGTGCGAACTTTCCAGTCGTGCGTTCTCCACGGCGTCAACCCTTCATCGCGCATATCAACTCCTGATTAGACTCTTCACACTCGCACTTATTCAATCCCGATTCTGCTAGGCGGTGCCGTTGCTGGAGGTGCGCTTGACGGGAGCGCGGCGCTTGCGTTCGCCGCGATATTTCTGGGCGCCGGGTTCACTGGGGCGGTATGGATCGACGTGAATTTTGCGGCCTTCGAGTTCGGTGCCACTGAAGTAGACGGCCGCGTTAATTGCGTCCTCGACTTCGACCATTTCGACGAAGCCGAATCCGCGGGATTTGCCGGTGAGCTTGTCGGTGATAACCAGCGCACCGCCGACGCGGCCTACTTTAGAGAACAGAGCCCGCAGATCGTCGCGCGTAACTGACTCGGCGAGATTTCCTACATATATTCTGGGCACCGGGCCTCCTTCGTGGGACGTGCAGACGCCTTTCGTCTCCCAGGCCGGGAGTTCCGAAGGAATCTGGGAAAAATGGAGCGATAGCGAACTCGGAACGCTCGCCACGCCTGAAAACGACTGAGCGGGCATCGCGTGCCCGCTCAGCCTCAGATTACTTTACCAGCGGCCGCCGCCTCCGCCGCCGCGATTGTCGCCGCCGCCACGCCGGTTGCCACCGCCACCGCCGCCGCCGAAGCTCGATTCGCGGGGCTTGGCCTCGCTAACCTTGATGTTCCTTCCCTTCAGATCAGTATCATTCAGGGTCTGGATTGCCTTGGAAGCGTCTTCCGCATTCGCCATCTCGACGAAGCCGAAGCCCTTCGATTGGCCGGAAAACTTATCCGTGATTACCGCCACGCTTTGAACCTGGCCTGCTTGTGAAAACAGTTCTTCCAGATCGCTGTTCGACACCGAGTAGGCCAGATTGCCTACGTACAATTTGCTGGGCATTTTTGCCCTCCGTAAGTATTTGCCGGGAAGCTCTCGTACAGAAAACCCGGGCTAATTCCCGGGCTTAGAGAAAGGAACAATCCGAGCGTTAGACCGTGAGGATACGCTAGTTGCGCGTGCGAAGATAGAGGGGGGTAAATTGGACGCGGCGACTCGGAACCGGTACCGGCTTCGCTGGCGCGAAGCTGTCGGGAGGCCAGAAGCCAGGTCCTCCCCTCGCGTTGCTCGGATCCTCAGGATGACGGAGTGCGCGAGGCGCGAACGGAACCTAACCCCTGACCCCAGTAAAGTGGCCTCGCAAATTGGATTTGACGCATCACAGCCCGCTATATTGACTTTGCGCCATGTTAATGTAATTTTGATATCGCAATAGCGCGCATGGCGTGAATTTCGATATCACAATAGCGCGCGTGGCGTGAAAAATTGTGCGATTAGGGGGTAAGGTGACCTGAATGCCAGCATGCAGGAAATGTGGTAAGCCGAAACCCGAGGGCGCCGCATTTTGCGGTAGTTGTACCCCCTCGTTGGTGCCCGCGAAGAAGCCTGGATCACCCTCGCCAATTCCATCACCGTCGCCAATTCCATCACTGTCGCCAATTCTGTCACCGTCGCCAATTCCATCAACGTTGCCAATTCCACGGGATGAGCCGTCGCCGAAGCCAACTGAGCCGCCTCCGCCGACGCTATCTGTACAACAGCACGAGATAAGAAAGCAGGCGCCCCCGAGAGTGTTCAAGCCTGAGAGCAATGTGCGTCCGGCCCCGGTCTCTTTCGTGCCGCCAGTCTCTTTCGCGCCGCCGATTGATGGCAAGAGCAAGGGCCGAATCGAGCTGCTTCCGTGGAGCGAACTATCCGCCGTCCAGAAAGGGGGACGCGCGGCTGCGGGCCTCTTCGTGTTGCTTTTGATTTTTTTCTTCATGGGCGGGATTCTGCGCAACGCCGGCGCTTCGAATCAGAGCGCGGCTTCGCGAAGTTCAGAAGATCCGCTGACCGACAACGATCGCAAGGACGGAATCGAGTCGCTTTGCAAGGTGTTCCAGATTTACGGAATACCCGAGGACCAAAAAACCGCGGCCGGCTCGGCGAAGAACGCGGCAGCGATGTACAAGCTCGGCGACGATCAATCGCCCGAGCGCAGCTTTTTCATCTTGACCAGAATTGCTGGGGAGTTCAGCGCCGGCAAGCTGAGCGATCAGGATTGCGCAGAAGTGGGGGAGCCACTTGCAAAGGTTGCTTCCCCACGTGCGGGCTCCACCCCCAGCTTCGATGCAGCAGAACACGCATTCTACTATTAGCTGAGACCCCGGACGCGACTTACTTAAAGCCCGAAGAAGAGGTTGATGCCAGGCGGCGCAGGCGGAGTGCAGTCGTATTCCGGCCCGTCGTAGTCCGGCCCGTAGCACGGCGCCGGCGCATACTCGTAGGGCTCAGGCGCCACGTAGATGTCGGGTCCGGGAGCGTAATAGCCGCCGCCCCAATGGCCGCCGCCTCCGTGGTAGCCGCCGCCTCCGTGGTATCCACCTCCGCCATGGCCGCCACCGCCGTGGCCACCACCGTGGCCACCGCCGCCATGTTCGGCGGCCTGCACCGACCCGATGGCAAAAGCGCATATCAGGACGACGAATGCGATCGCCGTCGCGATCTTGCCGAACCTCGCGAACATGGAGCGCAAATCTTCGCTATACGCGGTCGAGGTTTCCATGGTGACCCTCCCTCGCTGGAGCAACTCCCGGTTCACTTGTTTTCTTTGACCGCTTTTTTTGCCGCGGCGCGCGCGCGGCTCTGGAACATGGAATCGGCGATTTTCTTCTGTGCGTCCGACAGACTGTTGTAGAGAGCCTCGAAGGCCGGAATGAATTTCTTCATTCCATCTTCATGCGCTTCGATCACAGCTCCATACGATTTGACAACGTCGACCGCGCTCATCGACTGCGTGTCGGCGGCCCGTTGTTTTTCCAGGTCCCTCATCGCCTGCGCGTTATCGCGCATCACCTGAGTGAGGGCGTCCCATTGAGGCTTCTGAGCATCCGTGATTTTGAGCATTTTGTGCAGCTGCTTGATACGCGCCTCGACCGGTCCATTTTCGGCCGGTTCCGACGCTGGCGCTTCCATCGCGCCGGGCGAGGCAGCCTGCGCAAGAATCTCGAGCGCCGCGGGCGACTTGGCCGCAGCCGGCTGAGAGAGATCGCCTGAGCCCGCAAACAAAGGGGCGGCAAGAACGATTGCACCGAGAAGAGTTGCCGCGCCGGTAGCTGCGCGCGCGGCTGCATGCCTGAACGGGATCATGATTGGTACCCCTGGATGGTTACGATTGCCCAAAAGCCGAAACTCCCGTGCGGTCAAACTTCGCCGCCACTTCAATTTTGCAGTTCCCTCATAGCATTCGATTCCGATGAATTGCAATTTCGAACCCATCAGGGAAAACAGCGAAGCGATGCCGCTTACGCTCTTGTCAAAGACAATTAGCGCAAGCGGCGAAACGGGAGGCAGCTGGCGGCGATCAGAATCCGCCGTAGTATCCGCGGCCATAGTAGTTATGCTGCATCTCGGTGCCGACGATATAGCCGACAGCGCCGCCGCCCAGACCGCCAATCAGCGCGCCCTCCGCCGGTGACCCTTCAGAGCCGCCGATCAGCGCTCCGGCCCCGGCGCCGAGCGCAGCGCCGCCAAGCGTGTCGTTGGCGCGAGGGCTGCCAAAGCAGCCGGTCATCGTCATCAGGGCAAATGCGCTGCCAAACGCGATAGCCGCGGCTCGCAACTTTCTCCCGGCGTTCACTGTAGCGATGTGCTTCGAATTCATCTTCAAACCTCGATGATGTCTTCAGCATAGAATACGAATGATCTGAACGTCGGTTGCATAAGGCAATCTTACAATTTCGTAAGCTTGCGCGACGCGAGATGGCGGGACGCGGCCTTTAGTGCACCACTAATTTGAAGTTTGCGGTTTGTCCGGATTGGACTTGCACGCTCTGCGGCTCATCGCTCGCGCCGACCAACGTGTACGTTCCCGGTGGCACGTCGAACTCGATGATGCCCGAGCTATCTGTAGTTCCCGAAGCTACGACACTCCGATCGACGGGATTCAGGACCGTCACCTTGTGCCCACTTAATCCGGCGTTCGGCTCGGCCAGTTTCTTGACGAGCGTCCAGGAGACCGCCTGCACCGAAATCTTTCCGTTTGGAGGAGTGCGCTGCAGATAGCTGCATCCCATCGCGTTGGCGAGCAAGATCGCCATCGTGAAAAGAAAAAAACTACATCGCGCTCCAGGATGCATACTATTTTTGTATTTTTATTGGTGATCCCAGCGGGAGTCGAACCCGCGTTCCCGACGTGAGAGTTGAAAAGAGCGACTCGTCACCGGACGATACTGAGAAACACTGAACGTTACGAAGTCCAACGGGCACAGGCGCTCTCTGCGCTATCGAGTGCCACTGGATGACACCGACCGATCCGCGCTGAAGGCACCATTCTGGCACCAAAGATGGCACCCATTTGGCACCGAACTCTGCGACGGGCCGCAGCTAAGCTCAGCGATTTCTGGAAAGGAAATCGCGTCCGGCAAGCACTCCGCGGATCCCACATACCGGTCACACGACTAGCGAGTACCGGATCGAGCAGCGCCGCGGCCTGAAACATAACCCGCGCGCAGATGCGGGTCGATTCCGACGTCCAGAGTCGGTGCGCGCGAAATGTTCGTCGAGCCGCCGCCCCGTGAACAGAATTGGCGCTTGGAGCACCTCCTTGGATTTCCTGCACGGATTGAGGAGATCGTAGAGGAATTGTGTGCTGACGCCCGCGATGGTTTTATTCGTACGTTGACCGAATGCCTCATACGTAAAGCTGGCAGTCGTCCCACCGCTGATCGCCGTCAGATGGTTCCTCGCATCCGTCGGGGATCAGATTCCCGTCTGCGTCGTAGCTGAGAGTTTCGCCACCGAAAGCGGTAATTCCGGTTACATGGTCATTCCTGTCCGATGCGTTCGGTTCTGCGATCGGCGTGGTTCGGCTTGAGCGGCTCGATCACGTATCCGACCGGACGAAGTATTCGACTGGGTTAAGTTCCATCAGAAGGTTGGAGGCCGTCTGATCAATGGGGTTCGACGTGTCACGAGAGAATAGAGACCCCCCGGTATGTCGTCCGCACCGAAAAACGATGTCCTACTTAAAAGAGATTGCGAGCCCGATAGCAGCAATGAGCCCAGTCAGCCAAAACAATATTGCAAATGTATTGAGGCCCCTGGTTATAAAGGTTTTTTCCCACTTCTTCAGGAATATTGTTCTGCCATTAACTTGATATGGATAGATCAGCTGGCGCTCTAAATCAGGTTCCATTGACCGGCTATACCGATAGTAGAGGCTAAAAAACACACGCGCGGCGACGCTGGCTGCGAAGCACAGTATACTGAACGACTCGACGACTGTTGGCCAGTTCCACATTTTATTCGTCTTACTATCCCGCCGAAGGGATATTTGGCTGACTTACGGATCGGACTTTCTCGAAGAATTGCTACCCCTATGCAGATATACGAATAATCCCATCAGTAGAATTCCGAAGGTCATTGCTTGTGGCGAAGCCAGGTAGTACTCCCAACGTTTCACATAGACGGTAGCGCCATGTACAGGTATCCCATACAACTCACCTGTTTCCGGATGTGGCGAAAGGGAGCCATAGAACGACAGATACATCTGGAGACTCCAGATGACCGAAAACACCACAAGGGCGCAAACGCTCACAGAATCCGTTAAGCGTTTCCTAAGCGTTCGGAGTCGAAGAGGAGCACCCACTGTACAATACTCCTATCACATTTTGATTCTGCTAGAGCAGAGATCACAAGCTCAGTCCCGGCGAAACGACTGTATAGGAACCACCAATATTGCCGCCGGCTCCTAGACCCTCTCCGACAGTCATTCCCCACCCGAAGATTGGCTTTCCTGTAGATGGATCCTTACCCTCGAACGTATCCACGTTCGCGCCGACACCGGCACCGGCTCCGAAAGTCTGTGTGCCAAAAGCCCCTCCAATTGAGTTTACGCATGTCGCTGTTGGATAGATACCTACTGATAAACCGGCAGTTTCGCCGGCTCCGGCTCCGCCGCCACCACCCGCTTCGGCGTAAACTGCTATATGGCCACTGTCATCGATAGCGATGCCGACAGACACATTCCCGCCAAAGGGCCCCCACTGCCCGCCTGCGCTGACACCAATGGTACCAACCAAAAGACCCAAGGGATCAGTGTAATTAGGCGGGGAATTCCTGACGTATTCATAGAGGTTCGGGTCTCCTCCAGAAAAGCCCATCGGATCCTGCGCAATAAACCTCTGGAAGTTCGGGCTATAGTAACGTGCGCGATAGGAGTACAGCCCCGTCCCATCATTTTCCCGATCGGTGAATTGGTACGAGTTGCCGTTCGTCGCGCCGGCAGTTGTGGTCGCTCCGAACGGCTCATACGTATAACTGGTCCCGATGCTCTGTCCCGAGCCCACCAGCCCAATGGTCGAACCGAGCGCGTCTGTAAGCAAGGTCGATACGTTATTGCTGGAGTCGGTGCGCGCGAAATATTCGTCAGTTCTGAGGCCGGTCAAGAGGTTAGCGCTTGGAGCCCCTCCTTGAAGTTCCTGCACAGGGTTGAGACCATCGTACAGAAACTGAGAGCCTGTACCAGCAATAGTTTTGTTCGCCCGACGGCCGAACCCGTCATACACGAAGCTCGCCGTCGCTCCGCCGCTAATGGCTGTCAGATGGTTGCGAGCGTCCCAAGTGTAGGTGTTCGTGCCATCCGAAGTGAGATTCCCGTTGGCATCGTAGCTCAGCGTGGCGCCGTTGAAAGCGCTCATTCCGTTGTCCGCATTGAAGGCGTTGCCGCTTACCGATGCGGGTAAGCTAATGGCGGCCAGCGTACCGTTCTTGCTTGTCACTCGTCCGTCCGCATCGTAGCCATAGGTCAGATTTCCCAGTTGCGTACTTCCTGCGCTGTACGTCAGCCCGGTGACTTGAGAGTCGTTGTCAACGCTATAACCAACCGTGACCCCATTGGGCAGCGTCAGCGACGTGCGCCGGTTCGCGTTGTCATAATTGATGCCCACTGCGGAGTTGCCCTGCATAATTGCGGTCAGTCGGTTCCCATTGTCCCACGTGTAGCTTACTTGCGCCTGCCCGGCAACCTGCATCGTCTGTCGGCGGTTCGCGTTATCGTAACTATAGCTGATGCTGCCCTGCGGTGTGGTTTCGGAAGTGAGACGGTCGAGGAGGTCAGGCACACGAGTGATTGTGCCGGCGATCGAGTCTGTCTTCCCGGTCAGGCGGTTGCCCGCGTCCCAAGCGTAGCTGATGGTGCTCTCGTACTGGCCGCCACTCTGACCGAACCCGGCGAAGGTCCTGCGATTGAGCGCATCGTACGTAAATGCCGCCAATTTCCCGCGTCTGTCAGTATGACTGGTCAGGTTGCGATTGCCGTCCCATCCGTAGCTTTCCGATACTTTCAGTCCGTCGGCCCGGCTAGTCAACCGATTGCGCGAATCGTAGGTGTACGAAGTCTGGTTATTGTTGGCGTCCGTGACGCTCAACAGGTTGCTATTACCATCGTATGCGAATGAAGTGGCGTTGGAGTTGGGATCGGTAATCTGTGTGATGCGATTCAGCGCATCCCATGTGATGACCGTGGACTGACCCAAGGCGTCTCTAACTCCAATCAGCCGTCCCGCACTGTCGGTATTGCGGTTTGTTTTGTTACCCAAAGGATCGGTGATTGTAGCGAGGTCTGCGCCACTGTAACCGAGTTGGACCGTGTCATTGTACGCATCGGCCACCGTTAGCGGCCGCCCTTCCGCGTCGTAGGTCAGACTGATCGAATGACTCAGAGGATCAGTGATGCTGGTGAGGTTGCCGCTGCCGTCGCGACCCAGCGTCCACGTATGACTTAAAGGATCGGTGATCGAAGTAAGCTGGCTGAAGGTGGGATCGTAGACAAGCGTGGTGTTGACCGCCTGCTGCGTTCCCGCGAGCCTGGTAATGCCGGTGAGATTACCGTTGGCGTCGTACCCGTATGTCGTCTCGCGTTCTAGCGGATCCGTCATCGAGGTAGTCAGCTCGGTGCCGGGATCGCGAGTGTAGGTGAACGTCTGCGCCAGGCCGGAAACCCCGTGCGCATAGGTGTCGCTGGTGACAAAGCCTTTGGCGTCGAACGACTTTTGTTCGACGTTTTGGTTGGGATCGGTGATTGAGGTCTGACTGACTGCATTGCCGTTCAGCGTGTAGGCAAGCTGGAAGGTGCTGGTGCCGTCCGCCAGAGTCTGTTGCGCACCTCGGCCGTTGGTGTCGTAGAGCTCCGTAATTTCGGTGTTTCCGCGCGGATCGACAATATGCGACATGTTGCCGGTCCCGCCATACCCGGAAGGCGGAGGACTGCTGGAAGTATAATAGGAATAGCTGGTCGTCCCGCCGTTGGCATCCTTGACACTGCACAGAAAGCCGGAGCCGCAGGTGTCGTAGGTGTAGGTGACAGTGCGGCCCAGAACATCGGTGGCCTGAGTGATTCGGTTGTTGGAATCGGACTGGAACTGGATCCAGCGTCCGTTGGGTGAGGTTATCTGGGTAATGTTACTGTTTGAGTCCCGGGCGATGGTTAGTGCGTTGCCGTAGCGGTCGGTAATGCCGGTTAGCGCGGAGGCTGCAGTAGAGCCGCCGTTGGCCGGAAAACTATAGATGGTTCCGTTCTTGAGTCTCAGCAGCCAGCCGTTGTTGTTCGAGTTGTCCCAGGTGATGACCGAGCCGTAATAGGACGGATCGGAGGTCAGAGTGGCAACATAGTTGGCATCGACCCAGTAGCCCTGGTTACCGTTGTTGAGGTAGTGGACCTTCTCGCCGTCGGGGAGGACGACATCGAGAGTGATATAGTTGGGCGCGCCATTGTTCGTGATGTAAATCTCGTAGTTGTCGGTAAAGCCGGTACCGAAAGGACGGGAGGTTGGATCCTGGCTCAAATAGCTCCGAGTGAAATCGATTGGAATGACGTCGGCCAGGCGGAGATCTGTCTCGCTATGGCGGAATATTCCGGTCGAGGTATCAACCGGATCGGCGACGTCACCTTGAGAATCTCCCGTGGTCGGTGGCTCGCCGGGGCTGCCCACCATCGCGCCGCTGAAGGTCCAGATTCCGACCCCTGGGTTGGGGACGACTTCGCTACCCGCCTGGTTCACAGTGCCCTTGCCGTAGACGTACCAGCCCGACCCGCTCGGGTTGTAGTTCCAGAAATCAAATTGCGTGCCCGCCCCGAAGTGGCCGGGGTTGGGATAGTATAGTTGGGCCAGTGCCCACTTGCCTGGACTGCTCCAGAGCTGGGCGCCGCCGGGCTGTATTGTGAAATAGATAGGCACCTGCACACCCGCCGGCAAGGGAAAGGGCGGTCGATCGAGTGGCACAGGAGTTATTGGTATTGTCCGTACTACCTTGCTGTTAATGTCCGTGATGGTAGTGCCCGCTGGGATGTGCAGTTCGAGTCCCGGCATCAGCGGATTGGCTACAGCAGTCTCCTGCGTGGTGGGGGACGGGATTGTGACCGCATCGGCCATGTCGAGCACTGGCATCCAGATAACGTATGACAGGACGTTAGTGACATGGGCCTGGATCAGCACGGCCGGTTCAAAGATTCCGAAGACCCTGCCGTTGTTGTTAGCGCTCGTGCCATCGATCAGCAATAGGCCGTTGCCCGCCTGCACTCCCGTCATGAGGAAACGGCCAGTCGCGTCGCTGAGCACTTTCTGCGGTCCAAGTTGGAGCGTGACATTTGGGAGCGGATTTCCATCGATGGTCAGCACCCGGCCTGAGAGCGCAGTCACTCCTTTCGGTGCCAACAGAGCCGGCAGCGATTGCCAGGGCGATGCCTGCAGGTGAGTCTGCCAATCGCTCGTTGGGATCCACACTCCGGCGGTATTGAATTCGCCGCTGGCGCCACTAGAACTGCCCGTGCCAGCAGGCGGACCAACCAACTTGGCCGAGCCGGTCTTGAAGCTGAAACTCGTTTTCGCCAACTCGATGCCATCGTGCGCCACCACCCCGTCCACGGTTACCGTGTACGCGGCGCTGGGTGCGAGCGCTGAGTCGGGATTAACGAACACGAGCATGCCGCCTTCTGCAGCAACGACTTCGGCGCTGACAGTTCCATCGGGTCCGGTAAGTGTCACTGTGTTGGAATCTACGGTCGTGACGTCAATCGGTTCGGAGAAACGGAGCGAGATCATCGTGTCGATCGCAACGCCAGTAGCGTTCGCGGCCGGGATGGAACCTGCCAACTGTGGCACAGCCGGCGCGGAATCCGTCGCATTCGTTTCGCCCGATTGTTCTACAGTGGCTGGGGAAAATTGTCGAAGCTTTGGGTTAAAAATCTCGTTCGAGTCTACGGGCGTACCGGTCGAATCAAAACCGCCCTCAATGAGTACATTGCCGTCGGACAGCAGTGTCGCCGTTTGGCCGCTCCGGGGAGTTCTCAGAGTACCGCCGGTCGTCACACGATTCGTTCGCGGATCCCAAAGCTGCGCGTCGCCCCGAGTCTTGCCCGAGGCGGACAGTCCTCCAACAATCAGCACGCTGCCATCGCTGAGAAGCGTCGCAGTGTGACGGGATCGGGGCTTGATTCCGGCAACTGCCGTCACGCTGAACGACTCTCTAACCGGATCGAATTCCTCAACCGTGGAGACCGGCTTGCCATTCATTCCCACGCCGCCGATCACTGCTACTATACCGTTGGCCAATACGCTCGCAGTGTGCCAGGCGCGGGGAAATTTCAAACCCGCTGCCACCGCTCGGGTGCCTTCGGTGCCCTCTGCGCCTACGATGTAAGCAGACGCGAGAGGTCTATCCTTACCCTCGCCGCCGAGCATAAGCCATCGCCCATCCGGGAGAAGCGTCGCGCTCTGTCCTGAAATATTTGCCGTGCCCTCGGCGGTTGCGTCGTTGGCACGCATTGGATTTAGGCCAAGTACCAAGCCCGCTAAGGCGAGACCCGCGGCAAACCTTAGAGCTAGTCTTCTGTTCACGTAGCGAGGCCCATTTTTCATGCGCTTACCCCGACAGCCTTACGGGCTTGTAACGGTTAGTGTTATTGCTCCCGTCTGAATAAAAGACCCCGCTACCTTCACGGTATAAGTGCCAGTGCTCGCCGCGATATAACTCGACAGGTTGAAACTTGCATTGCAGCTACTCGCTGAATTGACCGTATTATTGTTTGGATCGAGCAAGGATACGGTCGGGCATAGGTTGGTCGCAACACTCGACGCCTTGACAGTGTAACTATGGCCCTGCGTGCCGCTGAACGTGAGCAGAATGTCTTGGCCGGGGGTGCTAATCGTCTTTGTTACGCTCTTACCATTAACTCCGATCGTTCCAGTGATGTTCACATCATCGTAAAAAGTTGCACCGTAAGTAAATCCGTTCGGTAGGTAGGCTGTAGAATACGCCTTCAGAGTTCCTGAAGTCGTAGTTAGCGGAAAGGCATCGTAGAACGTGTACCAGTATCCGCCATTGTATTGGGTACAGAATGTTCCGAGCCAGTAAACTGAATTATTAACGTAGACATTCCCGGTGGTATTACATGCGAAATAGGCAACTTGAAAGTAATAGCTGACATTCTCGCCAACGCTTCCGTTGTTGAAGGTTATCCACGCCTGCTGTCCGGGGACCGTAGTGTTAACGTTGAACAAACCGCTGCCAATGGTCGTAGTCCCAGTCGCTGGCGTAGCATTGTAGAGCTCCAAAGTTACACTGCCCGTCTCGTTGGTGTTATCGGTCAGGTCGAGTGTGCAGTTTCCGGTAGTTGGTATCGGTGTCAACGCGGGGATGGCAAACGAGGGTGCGCCTGTGCCGCTCCCCAGAACCGAATCATCTGCGTCGAAAAAGTTGACGTCTTCTCCAGACAATGTCGAGTTGAAGGCCGCTGCGCTCACGTATTGCCCCTCCGTACATGCATAAGTGAGCACGATTTGTTGTCCGGGCACCGTAAGCGTTTCAGTGAGAGGACTGGCAAGAGCGATATTGCCTGCAATCTTCGGAGCATTGTAGACGGTCACCGTCAGACTGCCCGCAGTCGATGATGTAATGGCAAGTGTGTAGGTTCCCGACGCCGGGAGAGTTGTGCTCGGAATGAGCCCAAGAGCACCGCACACCTCAGTTGAACCCAAAGATGTGCCGTTTGGACTGTACAGAGTGACAGTGGCAGCGCAGCTGGCATACGTCGAATTGCTCATGCCCACGGAGATGATCTGATTTGCTGAACCATTGAACGCGATTAGTCCGACAGTGCCGGAGCCGGTTGTGGATGCGCCCACCCCGGCCCCTCCGATCGACGTTTGCACCGTCGAAGTGACGTTCGCCGCGGTGTAGCCGGGCGGCGGTACGAAAAAGTCCTGATTGCCAATCGCCTGCCCAAGTGGGGTAGTCACGATAATCGGACCAGAATCCGCGTTCATTGGAACTACGGTGGTGAGGCTCGTTGTGGACGCCGCAGTGACCTGGGCTTCGGTCGTATTGAAGACAACTTGGTTGGCAGTCGCATTGCTTTGAAAGTTAGTTCCGGAAATGGTGACAGATGTTCCTGCGGGTCCAATGGTCGGCGAGAAACTTGTAATCGAAGGCACATTCGAGCCGCTCGAGTAGGTGCCAGCATTGATCTGGTTGGACCCGCAAGTCACAACAACCGGTCCGGTAGTCGCTCCCTGAGGTATGGCGACAATGACCTCGGTTAACGACGCAGAAACGACAGACGCTGCTACTCCGTTGATCGTGACGGTAGGGTTCGAACAGAGGTCGGTGCCATATATTGTGAGTTGAGTGTTTCCGCTATTTGAACCCGAGTGAAAGACTTCCGGTTGATTCGACGCGTAGTTCGCGATCGAGAGTAGGTTCCCGACAGGGTCATAGTTGTAAACCGCGACGTCGCCGGACAGATCATACGCTGCAATCAAGCGCCCGCCGGCATCGTAAACGTAACTGATGGAAGCGGGGGTCGGCGTCGGAGTTGGGGTAGGGGTCGGGGTTGGCGTCGGGGTTGGAGTCGGCGTCAGGGTTGGAGTCGGCGTTGGCGTAGGAGTCTTGGTCGGGGTTGCCGTAGGCGTTTTAGTGGGCTGCTTTGCGTAGACGGGAATCGATGTTCCACCCACCGCGCAGAGGATCAGCACCGCGCCCGCGAGAATCAAACTCACGCGGCGAAGGAGGGCGTTGCTGCACGGAAATGAATTTACCTGCTCGGTAACCTGCCGGGAGTGCTTCCAGGTAATGTGCGCAATGCTGTCGATCATCGACGCCCGCGCTCGAGATCTTGGTTAGAACGTGTCACCACAGCCGCGTGTTGACACAATGTTCAAACTCGCCCGCGACAGTCGCGAGCTTACTTAGTAAAGCGCCCGAGTCGTGTCAACCCTAAGCTGTCAACAATCGACAGCTGGTCATCTCGGTGTGCTATCGGATGGGGCTAACGGATTTGAACTGATAGAGCGAAAATCTTTGTTCAATCGACAGTCCGCCAATACAGCAAAACATTGAAGTAGTAGCCGTGATCGCGATAGTGTTTGCAGCCCCCTTCACCCGTCAGGACGAGAATCCTGAAACGCGTGACGACCCGAATTGTAGTGAATTTTGCGCATACCTAATTGAAATTCCAGTGAAACCGAAACAGTGCCGATAGAGCTGGACCGCTTCTGAACAATGCGAGAGCACCTCCGATGGCGCCGCTCATCGGCTTCAGAAACTCATCGGAGACGAGCTCCCATAATTTCGACAGTCGCTGGCTCGGGAGTCACTATACCCGCAGATTGATCTTCCTGATCGGTGCAATCAATGAACAGCGTCCCGGTGACGGAGGGAGCTTGAATAAGGCCTTTATATACTCAGTGAAACAGACGGTAAGAACGAAGCATTGCTCAAACAACCAGCGCAACGGCGGCGCCAAACAAAGTCGAATAGCGTCGGAGGGTTTTCCTGGACTGGAATAATTTATCCGGCTTGGTGCCTCGCCCGCAGTTCTTTCCGCGCAGTTGCGCAATGCTGTCGATCATCGACCCCTCCCAGTTCGAGATCTCGCATCGAGCGTGTCGGGTCGCCGAAGCCTCGCCTGCGACAGTCGGAAGCGCATTTAGTCAAGATGTAGGTAATTTCAACACTCGGCTGCGGATTAGCGACAATTGGTCATCCACGCGAAGCGCAGCGACGCTCGAAGACTGCCGACATGCTGAAGAACCTGAGTCCCCCGTCAAGCGCGTCGAGCCTGAGACGAATGATACTCCCGGTTCGTCGCACCCGTGAGAGCGCACTCACGAGATCGGCGGTTATTGAGTTTTCCGCTTCACCGTTGCCCCGAACCCTGAAAACTTCTCGGATCAGCCGACCCCCCGGACTGACCGCCATGGTTAGTCGGAAGGCCTTCACTGCCCGCAATATCAACAAGGCGGCACGAAGTTCCGCTTAGTCAAGGGCGGAAATGAATCGGATACTCGACGGCCGTCATCAGCCACGTGTTGCGGATGGCGCAGTTCCATCGCATCGGCTGTCATGCTACATAGCTAATAGATGAAAACACTCGGGCAGTTCATCGTTGAGCGGCGCAAGGAGCTGGGGCTGGCGGGACGCGAGGTGGTGGCGGAGGTGCGCAATTCCGATGGCAAGCCGATCTCGATTCCGTTCCTGGTCGACCTCGAACACGACCGCCGCAAGCCTTCCGACGAAG
>JBAWCX010000190.1:0-3151 GCA_049590495.1 Binatus sp. (SeqCode) | reverse complement strand
AGTCTGAGGTGACGCTGCTCGGTGTTGGCGAAAGCTCGGATGCGCACCATGTTAGTTCGCCGCATCCCGACGGCGATGGCGCGGCGCTTGCGATGCTGCGTGCGCTCGATGCTGCCCATCTCAAGCCCGAACAGATCGATTATATTAACTTGCATGGCACCGCGACCGAGTTGAATGACGCCATGGAGGCTCGCGCGGTGAGCAGAGTTTTCGGCGGCCGAACACTTTGTAGCTCCACCAAATCGATGACGGGTCACATGCTAGGCGCGGCGGGTGCCAATGAGGTCGCGTTCTTGTGGCTGATGCTCGAACCGGGCTTCGCGAACGGTATGGCACCGCCACACGTCTGGGACGGTGAGATCGATCCAGCGATACCGCAGCTAAATCTCGCGACGATGCACTCTTGCATCGGACGATCATCGCACGCCGCGGCATTAAGTAATTCATTTGCTTTTGGCGGCAGCAATGCGGCCGTAATACTTGGACGAGGATGGTGATGCTGCGCGATTGCCCTTACTCGATTGAGCAGCTGCTGATACATCGGCCGCCGATGCTACTGCTAGACAAGGTGATCGGTTACAACGAGCATGAAGTGGTAGCTAGCGTCATCATTAGCGGGTCGAGCCCGTTGCTCACACCGGAAGGCGTGCCCGGCCATGTCGCAGTTGAATATATGGCACAGGCGTGCGGTGCTTACGCGGGCGCGATGGCTCTCGATGCTGGCGCACCGGTGAAAATCGGGCTTTTGCTCGGCACTCGCATGTGTAGGGTATTGGTGCCCTGGTTTCGTATCGGAGATCGATTGATAATTTCGGCTTCGATCGTCTTTCATGATGAACAGCTAGCTGCTTTCGATTGTAAGATTGAGATGGAGGACCGGCTCGTGGCGGACGCTCAGCTCAAAGTCTATCAACCGCAGAACGATCTGTTCAGCGTGGATGAGGCTGAGTGAGCGATGAGCCGAACGATCCTGGTTACCGGAGCGAGCAAAGGAATCGGACGCGCGATTGCGCATCGAATCGCCCGCGATGGCTTCGCAGTGGTTGTGCACTATCATGGCGATGGAGAAGGTGCCGAGGAGACTCTAAGTTTCATCCGCGAGCACGGTGGTAGCGGCAGAATCATGCGATTTGACCTCGCCGATCGGCAGGAGTGTCGCGTGCGGATAGAATCCGATATCGCCGGGCACGGCGCCTACTATGGTGTGATCCTTAATGCTGGCATCGCACGCGACAACGCATTCCCGGCGCTGGAGGACGCGGAATGGGACGACGTCCTCGATACTGACCTTGGTGGGTTTTACAACGTGTTACGCCCAATCGTCATGCCAATGGTATCGGCGCGCTGTGGCGGCCGAATCGTGTCGATTTCCTCTGTCTCCGGAATTATGGGGAATCGAGGACAGGTGAACTATAGCGCTGCCAAGGCGGGGATTATTGGCGCGACCAGGGCACTCGCAATCGAACTCGCAAAGCGAAATATTACGGTCAATTGCGTGGCTCCCGGTCTCATAGAAACGAAGATGCTAGAAGGAGTACCGCTTGATGAGATTCTCAAGACGATTCCGATGCGCCGCGTGGGCCGCCCGGATGAAGTGGCCGCCGCGGTTAGTTTTCTCTGCTCTGACGAGGCCAGCTACATTACGCGCCAAGTGATATCGGTCAACGGCGGGATGGCATGAGGCGGCGTGTAGTTGTCACCGGTATGGGCGGCATTACCGCGCTGGGAGAGGATTGGCCCACGATCCGCGCTAAGTTCGCAGCGGGAAAAACCGGTGTGCGTCGGATGCCTGAATGGGACCGCTTCCAAAATCTAAATACGCGCCTCGCCGCACCAATAGATGGTTTTGATGTGTCGCGTCGCTATGATCGGAAAAAGCTACGCACGATGGGTCCGGTTTCTCGCATGGCAGTCTATGCCACCGAGCGTGCTATTGCTGACGCCGGCCTGACCGCCGATCCATCTCTTACTCAAGGACGACTGGGAATTGCCTACGGTTCGTCTTTTGGCAGTCCTGAGGCGGTCCTGGGGTTTGCAGAGTTGATGATGACTGGGACTTCCAACCAGATAACCGCGACCAGCTATCTTCAGATGATGAGTCAGACGGCGGCGATCAATATTGGACTCTTTTTTGGAGTGACCGGAAGAATCATTCCAACCTCAAGCGCCTGCACCTCGGGCAGCCATGCCATTGGGTACGGAGCGGAAGCTATCAGCTACGGAATGCAAGACATGATGATAGTCGGCGGCGCCGATGAGCTGAGCGTTTTCGAAGCTGCCGTCTTCGATACTCTGTTCGCCACCAGCACGAGAAACGACGCTCCCGAGACGACTCCTCAGCCTTTCGATCGCGATCGCGACGGACTTGTGATCGGTGAAGGGGCAGCTACGCTGATTCTCGAAGAATTTGAACATGCCAAGGCGCGCGGTGCTCGAATTCATGCCGAGGTAGTTGGCTACGGAACCAATTCAGATGGAAGTCACATAACCCAACCGTCGCCGACTACCATGGCTGCCGCGTTACGTCTGGCGATGGCAGACGCGGGCCTACCCGCGGAAGCCATAGGGTTTATCAACGGTCATGGTACAGCCACTGAATGGGGCGATATTGCGGAAAGTAAGGCGACCGCGGAAGTGCTCGGGAATCACATACCCATTCACGCATTAAAGAGTTACTTCGGGCATTCACTGGGAGCATGTGGGAGCATCGAGGCCTGGCTCGGAATCGAAATGATGAAGGACGGATGGTTCGCTCCGACGGCGAATCTCGTCAACGTCGACGAGCGATGCGCTGAGCTCGATTACTTGATCGGCGCTGGATGCCATCGCGACGTTGAATATCTCATGTCGAACAACTTCGCGTTCGGCGGAATCAACACATCTTTGATTTTCAAGAGGGTATAGTGCTTGGGGTGCTTGTCCTCTCGTTGGGTACAGATCAAACTAGGAGCGACTCCTTGAGGGGGGTGTTTGATGCGTAAGAGGCTCTTTCTTCTGATTTGCTCAGTACTTGCCTGCTCCTGTTCTTCGCACCACTCGGGTCGCGTGGTTGAGAAGCAGGACGTCGCAGGCAGCTCCGGTACGGTCCCTTATCGCACAGGTATGGTTCCATATAAGAATCAGGGCAGCGATGCCAAAGTCGCTGCTCGCA
>JBAWCX010000189.1:0-2086 GCA_049590495.1 Binatus sp. (SeqCode) | reverse complement strand
ATTGATATCCTGGGTGCTGCGGAGCTCGGCCAGCGCCTCGAGCGTCGCCTTGACCAGGTTGTGCGGATTCGACGAGCCGAGCCGCTTGGTCAGGATGTTGCGGATGCCCGCGAGCTCGACCACCGCGCGCACACCGCCCGCCGCGATGACGCCGGTACCCTCGGCAGCCGGCCGCAGCACGACGCGTCCCGCGCCGAAACGTCCGACGACTTCGTGCGGGATGGTGCCGTCCTGAATCGGCACGCGGACGAGACTCTTCTTGGCGCGATCGACGCCCTTGCGAATCGCCTCGGGCACTTCGTTGGCCTTGCCCAAGCCGAATCCGACCAGCCCGTTGTGATCGCCGGCGACCACCAGCGCGCTGAAGCTGAAGCGGCGGCCGCCCTTGACGACTTTCGCGACGCGGTTGATATGCACGACCTTCTCTTTGATCTCGAGGCCCTGCGGATCGATTCGCTGCGTGACCGTGCCTTCTTTCAGTGTTCGTTGCCTGCCGTTCAAAATTTTAACCCCGCTTCGCGCGCCGCGTCGGCCAGCGCCTTGACGCGGCCGTGATAGAGAAATCCGTTTCGATCGAACACGACGCTGGAAATGCCGCTCTGGAGGCATCGCTCGGCGATGGCCTTGCCGACCGCTTTCGCGGCCGCGAGGTTGCGCTTGCTCTTGAGTTCGTCGCGCAGGCCGGCGGTCTCAGTCGAGGCGGCGGCGAGCGTGCGTCCGCTCTCGTCGGAAATAACCTGGACGTATATATGATGCAGCGAGCGGAACACGGACAGCCGCGGGCGCTGGTCGTTGCCGACCGCCTTGCGCCGCACCCGGCTCTGGCGCAGCTTGCGTTTTTCCGATCGTTCTACAGCCATAATCGCAACTAACCTTCTTATCTTACGCCGATGTCGAGCCCGCCGCGGCCTTGCCCGCTTTGCGGCGAATCGTCTCGGTTGCGTACTTGATTCCCTTGCCCTTGTACGGTTCGGGCGGCCTGAGCTCGCGAATCTGCGCCGCGACCGTGCCGAGCAGTTGGCGGTCGGCGCTCTCGAGCGTTACGGTCACCTGCTTTTCGACTTTCGCGGTGACGCCGGGCGGAAGTTGATAGACGATCGGATGCGAGTAGCCGAGCGTGAGATTCACCTGCTGGCCCTTGGCTTCCGCGCGGTAGCCGACGCCGTTTATCTCGAGCACGCGAGTAAAGCCCTTGCCGACACCCTCGACCATATTGGCGACCAGCTTGCGCATAAGGCCGTGGATCGAGCGCTCTTCACCGGTGTCGCCGGGACGCTTCACGAGGATTTCCGAGTCCTTGATCTCCGCGGTGAAGCCGGGATGAAGCGTGAGCTCGAGCTTGCCCTTGGGTCCTTCGACTTTGAGCGTGCTGCCGGCGACGGACGCCTTGACGCTCTTGTCGAGATGAATTGGCAGTCTTCCTATCCGCGACATGGTTGATTACCAGACCCTGCAGAGGATTTCGCCGCCGACTTTGCGGCGCCGCGCCTCGCGCCCGGTCATCACGCCGAGCGGCGTCGATACGATCTGCACGCCCATCGCGCCGCGCACCTTGCCGATTTCGGCGGCGCCGGCATAGCGGCGATTGCTGGGCTTGCTGATGCGGTCGATGCCGCGAATGACCGACTCGCGAGTGGGCGAGTAGCGAAGTTTGAGCGCGAGCATCTTCTTGGGCGCCTCGCCGCCGACTTCGACGCCCGCCAGAAAACCCTCGGCCATCAGCACGCGGCAAATCGCCTCGCGCAGGCGTGAATGCGGCAGCGTGAGTTCGTTGTACCGCGCGCGCATCGCGTTGCGGATTCGCGTAAGCAGTTCTGCAATCGGATCGGTCTGCGACATTATTCGTCTCTCTTACCAGCTCGCCTTGATCACGCCCGGCAACTTGCCGTCGAGTGCGTTCTTGCGCAGGCATAGCCGGCACATCTTGAAACGCCGATAGTAGGCGCGCGCGCGGCCGCATAACGGGCAGCGGTTGTACTGGCGCACTTTAAATTTTTGTTTGCGGGTTGCTTTGACCCGCAGGCACGTTTTCGCCATTCAGCTTATCCTTATGCTCCCGGCTCCGGCGTGGGCGGCGGTGTTGCCG
>JBAWCX010000188.1:0-3164 GCA_049590495.1 Binatus sp. (SeqCode) | reverse complement strand
GTCGAGACCGATGGCGCGTTCATCGATCGGCTCGCAGCGCGCTACGACGGCGATCTGTTTGCCGACGAGATGCTCCATCGCGGCGAGCATTCGATCGAATTCCAGGCGCTGTTTCTCGCTTACGTGCTCGGCGCGCGCGGCTACCAGGTTGTGCCGATACTAGTCAGCTCGTTCCACGAAATGGTGGCGAGCGGAGTCATGCCGGCACGCGATTCACGGGTGGGATCGTTCATCGCGGCGCTGAGAGCCGAGCTCGACGCCGAGCGTCGCCGCGTGCTGATTCTGGCGGGCGTGGATTTTGCGCACGTCGGCAGGAAATTCGGCGACGAGTTCGCCGCCGATGGCGCAGTAGCGGAGCGCGTCCAGCGCCAGGATCTCGGGCTCATCGAAAATATCAAGCGCGGCGACCCCGAGGGCTTCTTCGCCGACATCCTTAAGGATCGCGACGCGCGGCGAATCTGCGGTCTATCGCCGATGTATACGCAGCTCGAGTTGCTGCGCGGCCGTAGCGCGCGGTTGCTCAAATACGGAATCGCGATGGAGCCGCAGAGCGAGTCTGCCGTGTCGTTCGCGAGCCTCGCGATCGACTAGACGCCGCCGTACCAGTCGTAGCCTTGATCTTCCCAGTAGCCGCCGGTGCGGGTCGGGAGAAAATTCACCTCGGTCAGGTACTTCACGCACTTGTAGCCGAGCTTGACGGGCGAGTAGAGGCGTAGCGGCGCGCCGTGATCGGGATATAGCGGGCGCCCGTTCATGCCGTAAGCGAGAATCGTCTGCGGATGCAGCGAGCTTTCGATATCCCACGTTGAATAGTAGCCGTTGTCGAACGAGCGAAACTCGACGTATTGCGCGTCGCCGCTCGCGCCGACCATTTTGGCAATTTCGCGCAGCTGCACGCCCTGCCACTCAGCGACCGCTGACCAACCCTCGACGCAATGATGGCGAATTCGCATGCCAAACATCGGCATCCGCTTGAGCTGATCGACCGAGAATACCGACGGCCGCTCGACCAGGCCGCCAACTTTCAGTGACCAATTGTCCGGCGCGAACGGCATCGAGTCGGAAATGAAGTAGCTCGGGAAAGCGGCCTCCGGCGTGAGCTCGGAGGCCGGCGGTTCGGGCGCAAGCCGATTCTCCGAGAATAACAGCCGATCGACGCGCTCGTTCCATCGTCCCATCCCGGCCAGGAACATCGACGCCGCGCGGCTGTCGCATCCGGCGAGCGCGGTGCTCGCGGCGATGCCGAGCAGAAGTTTTCGCCGCGTGATCACGCTAGCCACGCTGTCCCCCGGTCACCATCGTGACGATCGTGCGCGGATGCAGCGCGACGAGCACCATGTGCATCGCCGTAAACAGCGCGAGCAATACCAGGCAGCTCAGATGCACCACGCGCGCGACGTCGTATCCGCCGAACGCGGCGGTTATCCAGTACAACTGCACCGGTTTGTAGATAGCCAGTCCCGACAGCACCACCACTACTCCGAACAGAATCGCCGACGTGTACGCCATACGTTGCAGGCCGTTGTAGAAATCCTCGGGCGGGGGAGTTTTGCGGATGCGCAGGTAGTACGCGAACATCGCGAGTGCGTTCGAGGTGTCGCGAGTCGGAATAAAGACGCGCCGATGCCATTCGCCGCTTGCGATCATGTAGGCCAGGTAGATGACGCCGTTGATGATGAGGAACCAGGCCACCGCGAAATGCCAATGGCGCGCGCCCGCGAGCCATCCGCCGAATCGCAGCCACGACGGTGGCGCGTCGTTCTGAAAAGGATACCAGCTATACTGTGCGCCGCGCGGTCCGAGCGCCGGATACGCGGCCAGGATCTGCAAGCCGCTGCCGGCCATGATGACGAGCAGCGGAATATTGATCCAATGTGCCAGCCGAATCGCGGCAGGCTGCGCGCGTCGTCCGGGGCGCCGAGTTTCAGCGGCCACCGTCCCTGTCGACTCACTCCACGGCGGCGAAAATGTCAGCCGTGTGGTGACTCTGGTGGCCTTGCGATCCCCCGATGACTGCCCATCCGTCATGAGTCTTCAACCGTCAGGCGAAAGGCGATGTTCCCTAGCGACACATTCCGACAGCCTTGCCGCCTTTCATTAGATGCCCGTTCATCAAAATCATTTCACCGTTTTGCAGATGAAATTCCGGTCCGTTTTTCGGCTTGACGTTGCCGTCCACGCCGACAATCGTGCCGTCCGACATCGTGACTTCGTGGTTCATCGCGGTCGCTGGCTGCCCCGCTTTCATCATCATCATTTTTCCGTCGTGCATCATCACGCCGTCCATGTCGGCGTCGGCAGAGGCAGGACCGAATTGTGCGAGTAGAACTATCGCCACGATCAGGCAGATACTCAGACGCAGGAACTTCATGAGGAGGCCCCGGCCGCCGCTAAACGCACTCGCCCCGAAATGAGGCGAGCTACATCGGCATCGGCGGTTTCTTGCCGACGTGACCGCCCTTGGCTTCGCAGGTCTTGCTGTCGGCGGTGACTACGTAGCCCTTACCCTTGCACGAATTCTTGCCTTGGCAATCGTTCGTCGCGGTCTTGCAAGCGCTCTGCCCCTTGCATGCATTCGCACCGAGGCACTTCAGTTGCGCGAGCTGAGTGGGCGGGCTCTCCGAGTCTGCGGCATTCACGACGGACCCGGTGAATGCCAGCGCGACGGCGGCCGCGAGCATCGCGCCTGCTATCCTTGCTTTCTTCATCGCAGAGGCCTCCTGTCGAGGTTTGTCGATCTCCCAGCTTGGGAACGGCGTTCAAATCTGTAGCAACTTCGTTGCCGGTTAGGTAGCCGTGCGATGGAATTTCTATCGAGCTTTGCCCGTTGGTCGGGACTGAGAATTGACGAAGACTCAGATCTGAAAATCACCTTTGCGTGGTTTTGGACTCTTCTGACCGGCTTGCCGGGCTTGGACTTGCATGCTCTCGACTTCGTCGTTGATTTCATTGAGCCGATGTTGAAATTCCGACGCTTCGACTTTCACGCCGACCTGGCAGCCCTGGCAGACGATATGAGTTTCACTGGTCTGCTCGAGTTCCCGCACCAGCAGCGAGTTCTTGAAACCGCACTTCGGGCAAGCAATGACTATTGTTTCGTCTTCAAACATTTCCATACCTCGCAACATTCATACAAAGTACGTCGACGATCGGAGATCCCGTAA
>JBAWCX010000187.1:0-15656 GCA_049590495.1 Binatus sp. (SeqCode) | reverse complement strand
GTACCAATCGGTCTGCGGAGTCTTTGAGGCCCGTGATATCGAATCGCGGGCGATTTCTTTTCGGGCCGCTTCCTAATGGGCAAGCGCGAATGAAACGAAGCGTCAGTCTCCGCCACGCGGCCGCGGTTTATTTGTTCGCCTGGGCTCTTCTGCAGCCTCCAGTGTTTCCTCAAACCGACCCCTCCGCGAAGAATTGTGCTCACGGGATGTGCCTAGATGTCTCGGCACCGTTGGATCGATGGCCTCTCCGAGGCGGCTCCTATTCAGAGGCCGAGTGCCGAGAGGAAAAAGCCCGCCTGATCAAACAGGCGATCTACTGGTCGGAGCGGTTCCACGCGACACAGCCCGACCTGCAGGTCAAAGAACTCGAACTTGCCCGGTGTATTTACACCGAATTTCCCCGCAAATAGAGAGCCCGCGCCATGCACTTGTTTTTCGATATCTGACAAGTGAAGCAGACCTCGAAACCCCGCCGAAGACAACACCGGGCCAGCGAGCGCACCATCGCCAGCCCGGACTGGCCGACGCGATCTATCGCGTCAACCAATGCTCAAGTTTTCTCTTTTAGTGCAATCCAGGAGGCGTCGCGACTGCCGCATCAACGTCGCTCTGTGGAACACCTTCACCCTTTTTGAGCTTGGCCATCAGGCCGTTGATCTGCTTAATCTGGCCATCCAGATCGGCCTGCGCATGCGGATCTTGTGACGAATGCTTGCGCATGGTCCTGAAGCGTTTCTTAGCGTCTACCAACGTCTTCATGGCTGCGTCTTTGTCTGCCATCGCGCTGGTCGCGGCTGCCTCTGGAGCAGGTTGCGCGTATGACACTCCAAATTGGACAGGAGTGCTCATCCCGGCCACCACCACTAGCAATGCAATCGCTATTTTCCGCATGTTCTCCTCCTGGGCGACCGAGATTAGCCGCGCGAGTCGGTCATTCCTGCCAAACGGAAGTTACCGGGGCATTAACACAAAATTGACGCGAGATGAAATAGCGGTTCATTACTCTGAGAAGATTTCTGTTGCCTCAAATTAAATTGTAGTTCATTCTCTTGTTGAACTATGTAGTTCCTTAGATGAACTTGGGAGAACCGCCATGAGTGACGACTGGCAGCAGACCATATGCATCCTCTGCAGCGTTAATTGCGGCGTCGACGTGAAGGTCGACGGGCGCCATATCACCCGCGTGCGCGGTAATCGCGAGCATGTCGCGTCGCATGGGTACGCGTGCGAGAAGGCACAGCGGCTCGACTACTACCAGAACGGGCGCGATCGGCTGACCTCGCCTCTTCGGCGCCGGCCCGATGGTTCGTTCGAGGAGATCGATTGGGACACCGCGATTCGCGAGGTTGCCGCCGGCTTCCGCCGCGTGCGCGACACTTACGGCGGAGCAAGCATCTTCTATTACGGCGGCGGCGGGCAGGGCAATCATCTCTGCGGCAGTTATGGAGCCTCGACGCGGCGCGCGATCGGCTCGGTATTCAGCTCCAACGCGTTGGCCCAGGAAAAGACCGGCGAGTTTTGGGTGGACCATATGCTCTTTGGGACGGGCCTCAGCGGAAGCTACCAGCATGCTGAGGTCGCCATATTTGTGGGCAAGAACCCATGGCAGTCCCACGGCTTTCAGCGCGCCCGTCCCATCTTGCGCGACATCGCCGCCGATCCGGACCGGGCGCTGATAGTGATCGATCCGCGCCGCACGGAAACGGCTGAGATGGCCGACTACCATTTGCAGGTACGTCCCGGAACCGACGCTTTCTGCCTCGCCGCGATTCTTGGAGTCCTCGCACAGGAGGATCTGATCAATCCGGACTTCATTCGAGACCGAACTGAAAATAGCGATGAACTGTTCGCAGCGCTGAACGACGTTCCGGTGGCGGTTTACTGCGAGCGCGCCGGCCTCGCCGAGACTTTGGTTCGCGATGTGGCGCGCCGAATCGCCCGCGCTGCGAGCGTTTCGGTTTACGAAGACCTCGGCATCGAGCAGTCGCTCCACAGCACGCTCAACTCCTATCTGGAGAAACTCCTCTTCGCCGTGACCGGGAATATCGGGAAGCCCGGCGCCATGAATGCGGGGACGAGTCTGACCGGGCTCTTCAGCGGCGCGCTTTCGTCTGCGACCAGCCCGGTCGGCGGGCATCGCATCATCGGCGGGATGATCCCAGCCAACGTGATCCCCGATGAAATCCTGACCGACCATCCCAAGCGTTTCCGCGCGATGCTGATCGAAAGTGAAAATCCCGCGCACTCGGTCGCCGACAGCAACCGGATGCGCGAAGCGCTGCACGCGCTGGAATTTGTCGTCGTCATCGACGTTGCGATGAGCGAGAGCGCGCGTGAAGCGCACTACGTCCTGCCGGCGTCGTCGCAGTACGAAAAATGGGAAGCGACCTTCTTCGGCGCGGCGGTCCACACCGAGACTCATTACGCGAATACGTTTACGCTCCGCGCCCCGATTCTCGATGCACTGCCCGGAACGCTTCCCGAGGGAGAAATTCATCGCCGGCTGGTTCGCGCGATTGGCGCGATGACCGATGACGACGTCGCTCCTCTGCACGCGGCCGCCGCCAAAGGAAGGGCCGCCTATGCGATGGAGCTGATGCGAGTCCTTTCAGAGCGGCCTCACCTGGCGGAGCTGATGACGGTGCTGCTGTACGAGACGCTGGGCCCGACGCTCGGAGCTGGAAACGAAAACGCCGCGTCGGTCTGGGGTATCGCGCACAATTTCGCGCGCAGATATCCGGAGTCGCTGCGGCGTGCGGGCTTCAGCGGTGAAGGTCCGGCGCTCGGCGACGCGTTGTTCGACGCGATTTTGAAGAATCGTTCAGGTGTCACGGTCAGCATCGACCCGTATGAGGAAACCTGGCGAAGAATTCATGGCGGGCGGATCAACCTGACGATCCCCGAGTTGATGCCGGAGCTGAAGTCGCTTCGCGACGAGCATCCGTCCCGCGACCCGGAGTTCCCTTTCGTGCTCTCTGCCGGCCAGCGGCGCTCCTCGACCGCGAACACCATCATCCGCGATCCGGGTTGGCGTCCAAAGGATCCGGCGGGCGCGCTCTGGATGAACCCTGCCGACGCCACCGCGCTTGGAGTTCAAAGCGGCGGCCGCGTACGAATCACAACCAAGCGTGCGAGCGCCGAGAGTGTTGTCATGCTGACCGATACTATGCAGCCCGGCCACGTCGCGCTCCCGAATGGGACGGGACTGTGGTACCCGGACCGCGAAGGCCAGGAATTTCAGCACGGTGTCGCGCCCAATGAGCTGACAACGACTGAGGATCGCGACTGGTTCGCGGGCACTCCCTTTCACAAGCATGTGGCGGCGCGGATCGAGGCTGTAGCCTGATGCGCCGAACCCGCTTCGACGATTGGCCGTGCCCAATCGCGCGCACCACCGACCTGGTCGGTGATTGGTGGACGCCGCTGGTGATGCGCGAGGTATTCTCGGGCCGCCGCCGCTTCGAGGACTTCCAGCGCGCGCTAAAAGTTCCGCGCGCGGTGCTCGCCCGACGCCTCGATCGTTTGGTCGACGAAGGTCTGCTGAAAAAAGTGTCGTACGAAGAGCATCCGCCTCGTTACGAATATCGCCTGACGGACAAGGGCCGCGCGTTCTGGGACGTGCTTGCCGCGATGTGGCGATGGGGCAGCGATTGGCTGTGGGGTGAGGATGGTCCGCCAGTGATTCTCATCGACAATGAAACGGGCCGCGAAGTTCGACCGGTCGTCGTCGACGAGAACACCGGAGTTCGCCTGACCGGCCGCCGCCTGCGCATGGGCCGCAAGCCGGATGTCAAAGCGACTTCGTGATGGTCGCGATTGTTCTCAGAACAGCGGACCCGGCGAATCGTTACCGCGATCCACTTTGTGATCGAGCTGAGGACTCCTCACCAACCGGTAGGTAGCAACAGCCGCCAAGGCGCCCACCAGTAATGCAACTATCAACTTGACGATCGTTGAGGACCGCATCGGTCCGAGAATATCGGTCCCCGACGATCTGGGCCACCTGCCAATTGGCTGCACGCGGGACTTCGGCACGCATCCGTGATAGTCGGTGTTGCGAGGCATCGAAGGTGTCCCCTCTTCCTGACGACCGCTCGCCGCCCTTTCAACGCCTGACGCGATGGCTCACGCCGAATCGCTCCACCGCGCTCCGCCAGTATCGCTCGCGCGCGCGCATCTACGATCTCGAGCTCCTGTTGTTCGAGCCTGTGCGCCAACGCGCTATCGATCTGCTGCATCTGAAACACGGCGACCGGGTTCTGGATGTCGGATGCGGCACCGGGCTGAGTTTTATGGCCGTGGAAGGTCTGATCGGCCCTGAAGGCTCGATCGTCGGAGTCGAGCAGAGCCCGGAGATGCTCGAGCGGGCTCGCGTGCGGGCCACTGAGAATAACTGGAAGAACATCACACTCATTTCGTCGTCGGTCGAAGAAGCCGCTATCCCGCTTGCCGCCGACGCTGCTCTGTTTCATTTCACGCACGACATCATGCGCACGCCCAACGCGCTCGCCAACGTCGTCAGCCATCTCAGGCCTGGCGCGCGGATCGTCGCGGCCGGACTCAAGTGGGCTCCTACCCGCGCGATGCCGCTGAATCTCCTCGTGTGGAACGCCGCGCTCCGATCGACCAGCACGCTCGAGGGCCTCGCGCGCCCGTGGAGCCATCTCGAGCCCCTGCTGTCACGGCTCGAGGTCGAGCAGATGCTCGGCGGCACCGTCTATGTCGCCAGCGGCATCGTAAGGTAGCGCGGCCTTTTCTGATACTATTTGCATATGCCGTCGCGAGGCTTTGAATGTTGAATACCGGCTCGCGACGCCGCCAGGTCATGAGACATACACTTGCTCTCGCGGCGCTTCTTGTAGCGACCGCCGCGTTCGGATGCGGCACTCAGCAACCGGATCAAACTCAGTCGCAATCGCAAACGGCAACCGCGCCTCAGTCGGATTCGCAACTTGTAATCGCGCCGAAGGTCGACGACCTGCCCGCGCATCCGCTGCCATTCAAGGGCAAGTTGATTTCCGGCGACCCGGCCGAACTCCCGCCCGCGGTTGCGATGTCGCTGGCGGATTCTGCGCCGGTGACATTCACCTATCGCGAGGAATTGACGCACGACGACTATCACGTGCCGCTGATAGTCAGTGCCCTCGATCCGGCCAACCTGGTCGGTGCTCCGCTCGGCGATATCGGCACGACCGCGTTTGCTACTCTGTCGATCAGCGCCGGCGACACTATCATCGGCGACTACACCGCCAAGGAGCACGTGTCCAAGTCGTACAACATGTACTCGCAGCAGCCCACCCACAAGGAAGTGGACGACGCCGCGCGCGCCGCTGTCCGGCAAAGGATCGATCAGAAGCTGTACAAGGATGAGGCCAGGCTGGCGCGGGCCGCCACCGGCACCGGCAAATCTCCGACCGCGTCCGTCGGCCAATGAATCGCGGTCTTCTGTTGTTCGTGCTCGGCGTCGTCGCGATTTCCGCCATCGGATGCGCCGTGCAAGGACCGCCGTTTGAGAAAATCACGTCACCGCCAGGCACCGCCGTAATCTACGTGTATCGGCCCTACAGCTACGCGGGATCGGCGCTGCGCCCCGCGGTCACATGCGGCGAGGATACTGCGCGAATCGGACCCGGCGCCTATCATACGTTCGTAGTTCCGGCCGGCGACAAGGTCGTTTGCAGTATCCAGACCGACCAAGGCGCCGACGAAGTCGAGTTCCAGACCGAGCGGCGATCCTACTACGTGAGAGAGGAACTCGGATGGGGCTGGCTCACCGCCACTCCGCATCTCAATCCAGTCGACACGGACAAAGCGCAGACCGAGATTCAGAGCTGCGTGCAGGAACCTGAGGCGAAGACGGCCGGGAGCGCAACCTCTCCCCTAACCCCTCTCCCTTCAGGCGAGGGGAACCAGCAGGGGACGAAGTGAGAGTTTTGAAAACTCTGGTCCAATCCGATTCCCCTCTCCAGAAGGGAGAGGGGCTAGGGGTGAGGTGAAAATAACCCGAAACCAATTCGTGACTCGCGAGAAGCTGCAACTCGCAAGAGAACTGCGCCACAGGATGACGCCGCAGGAGAAAATCCTGTGGCATGCGCTCCGAAACGACGCCCTTGGTGCGCTCCATTTCAGGCGACAACAGGTAATCGCCGGATACGTAGTCGATTTCTATTGCGCATCGGCCAAGCTCGCCGTCGAGATCGACGGCGACTCGCATCTCTACAGAGCCCAGTACGACGCGCTCCGCGATCGCGTTCTCGCAGAAATGGGAATAAGGACTCTGAGGATTTGCAATCAAGCAGTTCATGAGGACCTGAAAGGCGTGTTGTTGAGGATAGCCGTCCAATCCGATTCCCCCTCTCCAGAAGGGAGAGGGGGCAAGGGGGTGAGGTGATGTCGATCGCGGATGACACCTCTCCGGTCCGCGACAATCATCGTTTCGACGAGGCCCGTCTCGAGCACTATCTGCGTGAGCGGATGCCAAATTTCCGCGGTCTGCTTGCCGTTCGACAGTTCGTTGGCGGGCAATCGAATCCAACATTCATTCTCGAAACCACGGACGCGCGCTTCGTCCTGCGCAAAAAGCCGCCGGGCACACTGCTGCCGTCTGCCCATCAGGTCGAGCGCGAATTTCGAATTATCAAGGCGCTCGCTGCCACCGATGTGCCGGTCCCGCGCGTGCACCTCCTGTGCGAGGATGCCGGTGTCATAGGCACCGCCTTCTTTTTGATGGAGTTTGTCGAAGGGCGCATCATGCGCGATCCGATGATGCCCGGCGCGAGCGCGCACGAGCGCGCGGCGTGCTACGACTCGATGAACGACGTGCTCGCGCGCCTGCACAAGGTTGATTTCCGCGCGGTCGGCCTTGGCGATTACGGCCGGCCCGAAGCCTACGTCGCGCGCCAGCTTGCGCGGTGGTCCAGGCAGTACGAAGCCTCGAAAATCGACGAGATCCCCGAGATGGATCGCCTGATCGAATGGCTCGGGCGCAATATCCCCGCCGCCGACGAGACCACAATCGCGCACGGCGACTACCGCATGGAGAATATCGTCTTTCATCCGGTCGAACCGCGCGTCGTCGCTGTGCTTGATTGGGAACTCTCGACCCTCGGGCATCCGCTGGGCGACCTGGCGTGGGCGTGCCGCGCGTACCATTGCCCGCCCGGCCTCGACGGAGTGTTGAGTTTTCAAGGCATCGATCTGAAGGAGTGGGGAATCCCGAGCGAAGAAGAATTCGTCGCCGCATACTGCCGACGCGTCGGTCGAAGCAGCGTCCCCAACCTGATGTTCTTCGTGGCGTTTTCGTTCTTTCGTGGCGCTGCGATCTCGCAGGGAATCGCGATGCACGCGAAACTCGGCAACGCGAGCGGTCCCGACGCGGCGCTGCGCGGAGCGAAAGCCAGACTGACGGCCGAGCTTGGATGGGAAGTCGCGCAGCAGTGCGAGCGCACCGCAACAAAATCGTGAGCAAGCCGGCGGACATTGCTGAAATCGTAAATCTCGACGCGGTCGCGCTTTCGAGCGCGATCAGGACCAAGCAGGTCTCGTGCGTCGAGGTCATGAACGCGTATCTCGATCACGTCGAACGCCTGAATCCGCGCGTCAACGCGATCGTTTCGCTTCAGCCGCGCGAAGATCTGATCAAGCAGGCCACGGAACGCGACGCGCAACTGTCGCGCGGCGAGCACCTTGGCTGGATGCACGGCTTTCCGCACGCGGTCAAGGATCTCGAGCCGACCAGCGGCATCCGCACCACGATGGGCTCGCCGCTGTTCAAGAATTTTATCCCACGCACGGACTCGATCATGGTCGAGCGAATCCGGCGCGTCGGCGCGATCATTATCGGGAAAACCAACGTCCCCGAGTTTGGCCTGGGGTCGCAAACCTACAATCCGGTGTTTGGCACTACGCTCAACGCACACGATCAATCGAAAACCTGCGGCGGCAGCAGCGGCGGCGCCGCGGTCGCGCTCGCGCTCAGGATGGCTCCAGTGGCGGACGGCAGCGACAACGGCGGGTCGCTGCGAAATCCTGCGGCGTTCAACAACGTGTTCGGCCTGCGAACTTCATCCGGCCGGGTTCCATCGCAGTTCCTCGAGGTCTTCATGCCGTCGATTTCGGTGCACGGCCCGATGGCGCGGACGGTGCCCGACCTCGCGATGTTTCTCTCGGTGATTGCCGGCTACGACGCGCGCACGCCGCTTTCAATTCGCGAGGACCCGGCTGAGTTTGGGCGCCCGCTCGGGCGCGACTTCAAAGGCACGCGCATCGGATGGGTCGGAGACTTCGGCGGCAAGATGCCGTTCGATCCAGGCGTGCTGGATCTCTGCAAGGGCGCTCTCGAGATATTCGAGGCGCTCGGATGTATCGTGGAACCTGCGATGCCCGACTATCCGCTGGAGCCGGTGTGGGATAGCTGGTGCAGGATTCGCGGCTGGCAGATCGCGTCGGAGTTCAACCAGCCCTATGCCAATCCCGCCAAGCGTGCGCTGATGAAACCGGAGTTGCAGTGGGAGATCGAAAGTGGCCTCAAGGCCGGCTTGTTCGAAATTGCAGAATCGTTCAGGGTGCGCACGGCGTGGTATCAAGCGGTGCGCGCATTCTTCGAGAAGTATGATTTCATGATCGCGCCCGCGAGCCAGGTCTTCCCGTTCGATGCGGCGGTTCACTGGCCGAATGAGGTCGGCGGAGTGGCGATGGATACTTACCATCGCTGGATGGAAGTGATGATTCCGATTTCGATGTCCGGTTGCCCGGCACTCAGCGTACCAGCCGGCTTCAACGAGCGTGGATTGCCGATGGGTATTCAGATCGTAGGTCCGAATCACGCCGAACTGGCCTGCATGCAGCTCGCGCACGCGTATGATCAAGCGACCAACTGGGTGACAAAGCGTCCGCCGCCATTACTAAGTAGCTGATTAAGTGGCTATTGGACCTGGATAGTCAGTCGGCTGCGTGCGAGTCGGCTGGGGCTGTCGTTGGGCGGCCGAGGGCTCGCCGCCACAGGATTGACCAGTTCGCGCTGAGCCGGTCCATGTACAGATAGATCACCGGCGTCGTGTACAGCGTCAAGACCTGGCTCACCAGCAGGCCGCCGACTATCGCGATGCCGAGCGGGCGGCGCATCTCGGAGCCTACCCCGTTGCCCAGCGCGAGCGGCAAGCCGCCGAGCATCGCGGCCATCGTGGTCATCATGATCGGGCGAAAGCGCAGCACGCACGCTTGGTAGATTGCGTCGTGCGGTGATTTGCCCCCGCCGCGTTGGGCCTCGAGCGCGAAGTCGATCATCATGATGGCGTTTTTCTTGACGATGCCTATCAGCAGAATGATTCCGATAAGCGCG
Organism: Binatus sp. (SeqCode); assembly: GCA_049590495.1. GTDB lineage: Bacteria > Desulfobacterota > Binatia > Binatales > Binataceae > Binatus. The sequence continues at coordinate 6,316 of JBAWCX010000187.1, read as the reverse complement.
ATCACGCTGAGATCGATGTGAAACAGGAGCAGCGCGAGAATTGCGCCGACGCCGGCCGAGGGCAGCGTCGAGAGAATCGTGATCGGATGTATGTAACTTTCGTAGAGGATGCCGAGCACGATGTACACGGCGAAGAGCGCGAAGGCGATGAGGAAGCCTTCGTTGCTGAGCGAGTCCTGGAACGCCTGCGCTGTGCCCTGGAAGGTCCCGCGGATGCCGGCGGGCAGGTGAATCTGCGCCTCGGCCTGCGAGATTGCGTCAACCGCGTCGCCAAGCGCGACGCCTGGCGCGAGATTGAACGAGATCGTCACGGACGGAAATTGTCCAGTGTGATTGACGGCCAGCGCGGTCGTGTCGCTGGCGAAGTGGGTGAAGGTGCTGAGCTTGACCAGCCCGCCGGTGCTGGACCTCACGTGGATCTGGTCGAGCGAATCGGGGTTCTGCCAGAACTGCGGCGCGACTTCCATCACCACATGGTACTGGTTCAGCGGCGTGTACATCGTGGACACTTGCCGCTGCCCGAACGCGTCGTAGAGCGTATCGTCGATGGCCTGCTGCGAGAGTCCCAGTCGCGATGCGGTGTCACGGTCGACGACGACGTTGGATTCAAGCCCGCTATTCTGCTGATCGCTGCTGACGTCGGTAAGGATATGAACGGTGCGCAGCTTCTTGAGCACCTTCGGCGCCCATTGGTTGAGATCATTGAGGTCGTCGCTCTGCAGGGTGAACTGATATTGCGCATTGCTCTGTCTGCCGCCGATACGTAGATCCTGAACCGCCTGCATATACAGATTGACGCCGGGAATATGCGCGACCTCTTTGCGGATGCGCCCGATGACCAGATCGGCGCTGATCTTTCGCTGGCTCAGAGGCGTGAGGCTGATGTACATGTTCGCGGTATTGGTTGCGCCGTTGGCGCCGGTGAATGCGATCACGTTAACCACGGCGGGGTCTTTATCGATGGTCGCCACCAGTTCGGTAAGCCGCTCCTTCATCGCCTGGAATGAAGTGTCCTGATCGGCTTGCACCGAGCCCTGCAGGCGTCCGGTATCCTGCTGCGGAAAGAATCCCTTTGGCACGACCTTGAACAGAAAAATGCTGAGCCCCAGCGTCACCAGGAAGACCATCAGAGTAAGCGGTTGATGATCGAGAACCCACAGCAGGCTGCCTTCGTAACGGTCAAGCATCCCTTTGAAAAATCGCTCGCTCGCCACGTACCAGCGGTTATGTTTCTCCTGGCCGTGCGGCTTGAGCAGGTGCGCGGCCATCATCGGCGTCGTGGTGAGCGAAATAACCAGCGAAACGAGGACCGCGGCCGACAAGGTGACCGCGAACTCACGGAACAGGCGTCCGACGATTCCGGCCATCAGCAAAATCGGAATGAAGACCGCGACCAGCGAGATACTGATCGATATCACCGTGAAACCGATGCCCGCAGCGCCCTTGATCGCGGCTTCGAACGGCGACATTCCCTGTTCGCGGTAGCGGGAAATATTTTCGATAACGACAATCGCGTCGTCGACCACGAAGCCGGTGCAAATCGTCAGCGCCATGAGGGAAAGGTTGTCGAGGCTGTAGCCGAGCAGGTACATGATGCCGAAGGTTCCGATCAACGAAAGCGGAACGACGACGCCCGGAATCAACGTTGCGCGCAGATTACGCAGGAACAGGAACACCACCATGATCACGAGTGCGATCGAAATCATCATCGTGAACTCGACGTCGTGCACCGAGGCCCGTATGGTGGTCGTACGGTCCAGCACTACGGTGAGGTCGATCGCCGCCGGGATCGAGGCGCGTAACTGCGGCAACGCGGCGTAAACTCGATCGACTGTATCGATGATATTCGCGCCCGGCTGGCGGAAAACGATGACCAGGACGGCCGGCTTGCCGTCGACCATCCCCGCGGCGCGGACGTTCTCGACTGAATCCCTTACCAATCCAATATCGGAAAGCTGCACCGCGGATCCATTGTGGTAGCGAACGATCAGCGGCTGGTAGTCCTCGGCCTTGAGCAGCTGATCGGTCGTGCTCAGCCCCCACGTCTGATTATTGTTAGCCAGTTCGCCCTTGGGCCGGTTCGCGTTGGCGGCGGCCAGCGCGGTCCGCACGTCCTCGAGCCCGACGCCGAGATTGCTCATCTGCGTTGGATTCAGTTCGACGCGCACCCCGGGCAGCGCGCTTCCGCCGACAGACACCTGACCGACGCCGTCGATTTGCGAGAGCTTCTGCTCGAGGATTGAGTCGGCCGCGTCGTACATCAATCCCGGGCGTACGGCGTTCGAGGTCAGGCCGAGAATCATAATCGGCGCATCGGCGGGATTAACTTTTCGATAGGTCGGCTTGCTCGGCAGAGTTGTCGGCAGTTGCCCGGCCGCGGCGTTGATGGCGGCCTGCGTATCGCGTGCGGCGGCGTCGATATTGCGGCTCAAGTCGAATTGCAAGACGATGCTGGTGGCGCCGAGATAGCTGGTCGATGTCAGTTCCGTCAGACCCGCGATTCGGCCGAACTGGCGCTCGAGCGGCGTCGCCACCGACGAGGCCATCGTCTCCGGACTCGCACCCGGCAACGACGCCTGCACCTGGATGGTCGGGAACTCGACCTGCGGCAACGGTGCAACCGGAAGCAGCCTGAACGCGATCACGCCCGCCAGCGCGAGTGCGATAGTCAGCAGCGTGGTGGCGACCGGCTTCCTTATGAAGACTTCAGAAATCATGACGCTTGAGCAGGAACGGTTTCCGCGACTACGTCCCCCGTCCTCCACCTGGCGACTCGCGTCGCCATGCGGTCGAAGGTCAGGAAAATAACCGGCGTCGTGTAAAGCGTGAGCACTTGGCTCACCAGCAGGCCGCCGACGATTGCGATACCCAGCGGGCGGCGCAACTCCGAGCCGACTCCCGTGCCCAGCGCGAGCGGCAATCCACCGAGCAACGCCGCCATCGTGGTCATCATGATCGGCCGAAAGCGCAGCAGGCAGGCCTGGTAGATTGCCTCGCGCGGCGGCTTGCCTTCCTGGCGCTGTGCTTCAAGCGCGAAGTCGATCATCCTGATCGCGTTCTTCTTCACGATACCTATCAGCAGGATGATGCCGATGAGCGCGATCACGTTCAGATCTTGACCGCAGATCATCAGCGCCAGGATCGCGCCGACCCCCGCCGAAGGCAGCGTCGAGAGAATCGTGACCGGGTGGATGTAACTTTCGTAGAGAACTCCGAGCACGATATACACGGTTACCAGCGCCGCAAGGATCAGCAGCGGCTCGTTCTTCAATGACGCGCGGAACGCCGCGGCGGTGCCCTGGAACGAAGCCTCGATGCTTGCGGGCATCCCGATTTCCGTGCGCGCCAGGTCGATCGCCGAGACCGCGTCGCCCAGCGAGTAACCCGATGCAAGATCGAATGAGATTGTCACCGCGGGAAACTGGCCTTCGTGGTTGACGGCGAGCGGCGCCGAACCCGCTTCGAAGTGAGTAAAGGCGCTGAGCGGCACCTCGCCGCCCGTGCTCGAGCGAATATAGATGTCGTCGAGCGCGTGCGGATTGCGCTGAAACTCCGGCGCGACCTCGAGCACCACGTGATACTGGTTCAGCTGCGTGAAAATCGTCGACACCTGCCGCTGTCCGTAGGCGTCATACAAGGTCTGGTCGATCAGGTTCGGCGTGATACCCAGGCGCGAAGCGGTCAGCCGATCGATGACAACATGCTCTTCCCAGCCGTCGTTCTGCTGGTCGGTCGCGACGTTGCGCAGCGCAGGCAGCGTCTTGAGCTTGGAGACAAGTTTCCCGGTCCAGAGATTCAATTCGTCGGCGCTCGGATCTTCGAGGCTGTACTGGTACTGAGTACGGCTCACGCGATCTTCGACCGTGAGATCCTGCACGGGCTGCAAGTACAGCGTGATCCCGTTGACGGCAGCCAACTTCGGCGCAAGACGGTTGATAACCGTGGTGATATCGACCTTGCGTACATCGAGCGGCTTCAGATTGATCAGTATGCGTCCGCTGTTGACTGTGATGTTGGTGCCGTCGATTCCGACGAAAGACGACAGGCTCTCCACCGCCGGGTCCTGCAAAATGATCTTCGCCAAAGACTGCTGGCCGCGCACCATCGCGGCAAACGACACATCCTGCGGCGCTTCGGAAACGCCCTGGATGACGCCGGTGTCCTGCACCGGAAAGAAGCCCTTGGGCACGACTATGTAGAGCACGATGGTCAGGACCAGCGTGGCGATCGCGACCATCAGCGTTTCCCATTCGTGCTCGAGAACCCATTCGAGTGTGCGCCCGTAATATGCGATTGTGTCTTCGAAGACCTTTTCCGACTTGCGATAGAACCAGGTCTGCTGATCCTCGGGCGTATGCTTCAGCAGCTTCGCGCTCATCATCGGTGTCAGCGTCAGCGAGACCACCGCGGACATCAGAATCGTCACCGCCAGCGTGACCGCGAACTCGCGGAACAACCTGCCGACGATGTCGCCCATGAACAGCAGCGGAATCAGCACCGCGATCAGCGAGACCGTCAGCGATAGAATCGTGAAACCGATCTGCTCGGCCCCCTTGAGCGCGGCTTCCAGCGGCTTGTCGCCTTCCTCGATGAAGCGCGAGATGTTTTCGATCATCACGATCGCGTCGTCAACGACGAAGCCGGTTGAAATCGTAAGCGCCATCAGCGACAGGTTGTCCAGGCTGTAGCCGAGCATGTACATCACGCCGAACGTTCCGATCAGCGAGAGCGGCACCGCGATGCTCGGAATGATCGTCGCCGACAGGCTGCGCAGGAACAGAAATATGACCATCACGACCAGCGCCACCGTCAGCATCAGCTCGAACTCCACGTCTTGTACCGACGCGCGAATCGTAGTCGTGCGATCTGTCAGGATCTCGACCTTCACCGACGACGGCAGCGACGCTTGCAGGCGCGGCATCAAGGCCTTGATCCGGTCCACGACGGCGATGATGTTGGCGCCGGGCTGGCGCTGAACGTTGACGATCACGGCCGGCGTGAGGTTCATCCACGCCGCGGCCTTGACGTTCTCGGCGTCGTCGATAGTGGTTGCGACGTCGGAAAGCTTGACCGGTGCGTTGTTATGATAGGCGACGATCAGCGGCATGTAATCCTTGGCCTTCAGGAGCTGGTCGTTGGCGCCGATCGTGTACGCCTGCTGCTTGCCGTCGAAGTTGCCCTTGGCCTCGTCGACGTTGGCCGCCGCGATTGCGGTTCGCAGGTCCTCGAGCGTCAGTCCATACGACGCCAGCGAGGTCGGGTTGGCCTGCACGCGGACCGAAGGTTTCTGGCCGCCGCCGATGCTCACCAGGCCCACCCCGGGCAGTTGCGAGATCTTCTCGCCCAGCCGCGTGTCAGCCAGATCTTCGACCTGGTCCAGCTGCAGTTCCTTGGACGTCAGCGCCAGCGTGAGAATCGGCGTGTCGGCCGGATTGGTCTTGCTGTAAACGGGCGGGTTCGGAAGATCCGTCGGCAGGTAAGTCGCGGCCGCGTTGATCGCCGCCTGCACCTCCTGCTCGGCAACGTCGATGCTCAAGTTGAGGTCGAACTGCAGCGTGATGACCGAGCTGCCGAACGAGCTGTTCGAGGTCATCTGCGTAAGCCCCGGCACCTCTCCGAATTGCCGCTCGAGCGGCGCCGTTACCGAAGACGCCATCACGTCCGGGCTGCCGCCTGGGTAGAACGTCATGACCTGGATCGTCGGGTAGTCCACCTGCGGCAACGCCGAGACGGGCAGTTGCCCGTAGGCGACGAGCCCCGCCAGCAGCAGCCCGACCATCAGCAGAGAAGTCGCGACCGGCCGGAGAATGAACGGGCGCGAGAGATTCACGGAGTGGCGCTCGCTGGCGGGATAGCCGCCGTTTGCACGTTCACGTGCGAGCCTTGCTGCAGCTTGTCCACGCCGTCGGTGACGACCATGTCTCCCACTTGCAGCCCCTTGCTTATTGCGATCACGTCGCCCTGGGTTGCGCCCACCGTCACCGAGCGCATCTCGACGGTCTTGTCAGGCTTGACGACATAGACGAACGAACCTTGCTGGCTGCGCTGGAGCCCGGCGGCCGGAATCAGAGTCGCGTTGGGGATGGTGTTGACCAGCAGCCGCGCGTTGACGAACTGATTTGGAAACAGCGCGTTGTCCTCGTTGGGAAACGACGCCTTGAGCTTGATCGTGCCTGTCGTCTGATCGATCTGATTGTCGGTTGTGAGCAGCGACCCGGCGCCGAGCTTGTGCTTGAGGTCACGATCGTAAGCATCGACCGGCAACTGCGGGTCGGCCTTCATCGCGGTCTGGAGGCTCGGCAGGTCGTCCTCCGGA
>JBAWCX010000186.1:0-6786 GCA_049590495.1 Binatus sp. (SeqCode) | reverse complement strand
TGCGACCAGTCATCGACGCACTCGCGCTCGGGCCACCGCGTCTCGCGCAGGCGGCGCTTCAGGTCGTCGAGTTGCGCGTCGGTCGCCGCGATGCGAAAAGGTTTGATATCGCTGTTCATGGGTCGCCTCTTCGGTGGATCTGTTGCCGAACCGTTTTTCGGAGTCAAGCTGCGACGGCGCTGTCCGCACATTTCGCTTAAGAAAACGTCAGGTGTATTGTCGGCCTTGATCGATCGGCGGACGGAGCCAACCAGCAACAAGATGATTCCTGCCAATGCCGCGCCGCTTGCGATTGCGTTCCTGGGACTGATCCTTGGAATGCGCCATGCCACCGATCCCGATCACGTAATCGCCGTCACCACGATTCTCAGCCGCGAGCGGCGGCTGGCGGTCGCCGCGCGCATCGGCGTCGTATGGGGACTCGGCCACACGCTGACCGTGCTGATGGTGGGTGCCGCGATCATAGTTTTCAAAATTGCCATTCCGACCCGGCTTGGACTGTCGATGGAATTCGCGGTCGCGATCGTGCTGATTCTGCTGGGCGCGGGCGCAGCAGCAGGACTGGTGCGCAACGCGGTACGCCGCACGCGCCGGGGTTCATCGAAGGATGAACGGTTGATCGTCCATGCCCATGCGCACGCTCACGACGGCGGCGTGCATCTGCACCCGCACGTTCACGTTGCTGCTCATGAAGATGATGACGACGCGATGCATCACGACCATCGCATCCCGGCTGACGCACTGCCGACGTTTGCCGTGCGGCGGCCGCTGCTGCGATCGTTCGCAGTGGGACTCGTGCACGGACTGGCGGGCAGCGCCGCGATTGCGCTGCTGGTGCTGAGCGCGATTCCGGATCCGATCTGGGCGACGCTCTATCTGGCGATTTTCTGCGTCGGCACGATCATCGGTATGGCCCTCATCACGACCGCGATCGCTACGCCGTTCATAGCCGTGTCGCGGCGCGCGTCGTGGATCCATCAGGGCCTCGTCACTGGCTCGGGCCTGCTGAGTTTTTGCTTTGGCCTGTTCCTCGCTTACCAGATCGGTTTCGTCGACCATCTGTTCAGCGGCGTTGCTATCTGGATTCCGCAATGAAAGACCATCGAAGGAGACGTGGATGATCGACTTGTACTATTGGCCGACACCGAACGGGCATAAGGTGACGATTTTTCTCGAGGAGACCGGGCTCGACTACAAAATCGTGCCGGTGAATATCCGCAAGGGCGAACAGTTCGCGCCCGAGTTCCTCAAGATCAGCCCGAACAACCGGATGCCCGCGATCATCGACCACGACGGTCCGGGCGGGAAGCCGTTGGCGCTGTTCGAGTCGGGCGCGATCCTGCTCTACCTGGCGGAGAAGACCGGTAAGTTCATGCCGTCGGAGACTCGCGCGCGCTACAACGTCGTGCAGTGGCTGATGTTCCAGATGGGTGGAGTTGGACCGATGTTCGGGCAGCGGGGACATTTTATGCGCGCCGCGCCGGAGAAGATCCCTTATGCGATCGAGCGCTACACCAACGAATCGCGCCGCCTGCTCAACGTGATCGAAAATCGCCTCGCCGAGAGCGCGTACCTGGCTGGAGATTACTCGATCGCGGACATGGCCACGTATCCGTGGGTGGTCGGAACGCGGCGCGAGCCCGAGCAGTTGGAGAGCCGGCCGAATTTCAAGCGATGGCTCGACGCGATCGGCGAGCGTCCCGCGGTCAAGCGTGGCGTCGCGGTGATGGCCGACCTGCCCGCCGAGCCGCTCGACGACGAAGCGCGCTCGATACTCTACGGCACCAAGCAGTTCGAGCGCCGCTAGTTAGCCGAAAGAGTGTCAAAAAAGCCCCAAATGCTTGCGAATTGAGGCGAATTTGGGCTAAGTGTCATTCTATGCGCTCAAGTCGTCGCCCCCATAATGGGTTGATTCGCGCGGGTCTCTTTCTAATAGCCGTCTGTGCGATGGCCGGCGCGCGCACGGCCCTAGCGGAGAGCGCCGCAGGGAAGATATTCGGCGCGACCGGACCGGTTCAGATCCAGCGCGGCGGCGCCGCGATGGCCGCCAGACCGGGCACGCTGGTTATCCAGGGCGATCAGATCGCTGCAGGCGCTGATGGGCACGCTATCATCATGCTGTCCGACGGGAGCAAGCTCGAACTCAGGCCTGCGACCTCAATCACGCTCGATCAGTATGTAAACGGCGGCGCCACGCCGACGCGGATCGGCCTGACTTCCGGCATACTAAAATCGGATGTGAATGGGACTGGCGAAGCTCCGGCTAACTTCCAGGTGCACACGCCCAACGCGATCGTGACTGCACACGGCACGACCTTTTACACCTCCTACACCCCAACCTCACCCCAAACCGGCAACCTGCCCGGCGTCTCCCACTACACCGAGGTGGCCGTGATAGAGGGCACCGTCAATTTGGCGCAGGCTGCCGCACCCGCCAGCGGCGTCGAGGTCGCGCAGGGAACGACAGGCACGGTGCCGGGCGCAGCAGCGCCGCAGAGCCACAAACGACATTTCCCAACCTGCTCCAACCCGCCTACTTCAGTCGATCAGTGCAAAGATGGCGGCTGGCGGCAATTCGGTTGCTTCAAGAACCAGGGCCAGTGCATCGGTTACGTCCACCACGAATAGTGATTTCCTAAGGAAACCCAAACAATAGAACCTTCCGGCGCCGACCTTCGGTGGGAAAGTAACGGTGAAACAACCGAGGCCAACATTTGGTCGCGGAGGAATTGTCATCGATGCACTGGCGCAAGCGCGGCATCTTTCGGACTGCCGGAATCGGCATATTCTTATCATTGCTGCTGGCAGGATGTTCCTCGGACACAAACGCGCCGTTCACAGCCGCGAACCGGTGGCGCGGGGGACCTCGCGCACAGGAAGCATCACCTATTTTTGATTTCACTCGGCGCAAGAGCGCAAACATCCCGGCGGGCGGGCTTGAAGCTCCAGAAACCGGATCGACCTTAGGCGGAAACCTGCTCGTCAATGGAGACTTCACCAAAGGGTTAGAGGGTTGGCATGCGTCGGCGCGATGCTTCCTGCCTGACCCATCAACGCGCGCTTCCAACGGTAACCCAAGCCTGAAGTTGGAGAACCCCGACTCGTGCGGGCCGCACGCGAAGACGGCGGTGAACGAGTTCGTGGCTCCGCCCGGTGTTTATTCGATTGGCGGGGAGATCAAAACTCCGGATCTGACGAAAAAGCTGGTCGCCGGAGCGCAAATGGATCTGTTCACCGCCTGCGAGACGAAGTTGGTGAACGGCGTCGGCGATTGGCAACAGCTCGTCGGCAAGCACTGCATCGTTGCGCCTGGCACCAGTTCCCCCTTTCGGCTCGCGATCGATAGCAACACATCCAGCTCGGCCTGGTTCGCCAACATGTACGTGCGAAGGGAGATCGCGCCGCTCTTCACCAGCTTTATGCTGTATCCGAATTATCGCGGGTACCTGTTCGCGGATCAGCCCCAGGAAGTGCGAACGGCGGTGAAGCTAAATCGTGGCCCTGACTTGCGCCGCGAAGATCTGGTCTTTCAGCTCGAGGCGATCCGTACCGATTCGGGTGAGAAAACCGATCATACCTACAAGTCGCCCGCCGATGATTTCACAGCCGCGCTGGATTTTGGACCGCTGGCCGCCGGCGTATACGAGGTGCGCGGAAGACTCTTGGGCACGAGCGGACAGGTTCTATTCGAGCAGCCGCCCTACCGTGTCGTGAAGGTCGACGCGAAGCCCGGCACGCTCTTGAAGGCATGGATCGACGATCGTAACGTCGCGCATTTCGGTGATGGCAAACCACATTTCGTAATTGGCATCTACGACACTTCGGGTTACTCGAACTCTCCGCAAAGATACGCCGGCGCGGTCGAGGAGATTTCCCAAGCGCCGATCAACATGATGATAAATTATTTCATCACCAATGCGCCGATCAGCGCCATCAATGCTTACACGGATGAGTTGCAAGACCACGGCATCTTCTTTCTGCCGACCGTCAGTGATTTCTATGAGGACAACAGGTGGTACCCCAAGGGCTTGGCGGCCAAGCTGGGCGCCTCGACCCACGACGACTTTATAGCGCGATATGCCAATGCTCTCGCGAAGAACCGGGCAATTGCCGGCTACTACGTCCAGGATGAGCCGGCAGTTGAAAAGGTGTCCCGCACCTTCCATCAATATCAAATCATAAAGGCCAACGATCCGGGCGGATTCAATTTGGTCGTCCTGGACGGTCCGCGCGATGTCCAGTTCTGGAAGGACGCGGTGGACGTCGTCGGCGTCGATCCCTACCCTCTCTGGCTGCCCGTCGACAACTACATCGGCGAAGTGGCCGATTGGACCAGGATGGCGGTGAATGCGGTGGATGCCGCCAGACCCGTCTGGACGATCATCCAGTTCTTCCAGGCGGACGCCATGTCATCGTGGCCGACTGAACAGCAGCTGTATGATATGAGCTGGATGGCGATCGCGGAGGGTGCTAGCGGAGTCTTCTACTGGTCGCACGGGATGCATGCGCTCGCATGGGTGAGGGATCCGGCCGAGCACGCGGCGCTTTGGGGGTCGCTGGTCCGCGTGACCAAAGAGATCAAGGATCTCGAGCCAGTGCTGCTGCGCCCCGATGCGCAAGTCCTGAACGCCAAGCCATCCAAGGACATCGTCACACGCGAGAAAACCGGGGCAGACGGCGCGCGTTATGTGATTGCATACAATCATGGAAACGGTATCGCGCATGCGAGGTTCGTCCTGCAATCGCCCGCTCGATCGGTGACAATCCGCCGCGGGATGGTAAACATCGAGGTTAAAGATGGCACAACTTTCGACGACACCTTCAACGGCTACGAAGCAAAAGTTTACGAAATCCGCTAGCGCCCGCCTCTCCGTCTTCTTGACCGAAGCCGGCAACTCGTGAAGGTTCTGCGAGTCGCGCTGCCCCTAAACAAACCGGTTCCCCTTCCCACTATAGGAAGGGTTAGAGGTTAGGTTCCGCGCGCTGCGCGCACTCGGTCACCCTGACGAAGCGAGCAACGCGAGCGGCAGGTGGCTTCTGGCCTCCGGACAGCGGCGCGTAAGCGCCGCCGGTACCGGTTTTGGGCGCTGCATCGGTTTTCCGCTCTAGTGATGCTCGCCGCCACCGCCATGCGGTGCTTCGGCATGTCCTCCGCCACCACCTCCACCATGCGCTGCTTCAGGATGTCCACCGCCGCCTCCGCCGCCGCCATGCGGCGCTTCCGGATGTCCGCCTCCTCCCCCTCCACCACCGCCGCCTCGATGCTCGAATGCCTGTTCCTGCTGAGCATGCTGCCGCTCAAAGGACTGCATCTGCTGTGCGTGCTGACGTTGCATGTCCTGCTGCTGCGCGAAATGCTGGCGTTGCGCCGCCTGCTGCTCGGCCGCGTGCTGACGCCCGAGCGCCTGCGTTTCATTCTGTTGGCGGCGCAGGAGTTCTGCCGACTGCTGCTCGTGGCGATCCTCGACTTGCCGCCACTGAGCACCATTGTCGCGGCCGGCTTGCTCACGAGCCGCCCGCTCGGGCTGCTGCGCTTCCCGCACATGCTCCTGTAGATGCTGACGCTCGAAATTCTGCGTCTCCGCGTCATGCTTGCGCTGAAGCTGCTGCAATTGCGCACCGCGAGCGCGCTCGGCCTCCTGCTGCTGCTGGACGCGATTGCGCTCGAATTCCTGCATCTGGACATTATGCTGGCGCTGAAGAGCTTCCTCTTGCACGCCATGTTCGCGCGCTACCGACTCGCGCATCGCGCCGTTCCAATCGGGATGATGCTCCATCGCCCAAGTGGGATTTTTCTGCGCCCACCAGTGGACGTCGTGCCAGACATGCTTGTCGTCGTAGTCGCCCTTCCATTCGGGATGATGCTGGTTGGCCCACGCCGCGTCGTGATCATGCCACCAGCTGTCGTTGTGCCAGACATGTTTGTCGTCGAAGTCACCCCACCAGTTGGGATGATTCTCGCGCACCCAGTCGGGCTTGGTTGCCCACCAGTAACTTGCGGGACGCCAAACTCTGCGATCGTCGAAGGCGCCCCACCAATCGGGATGATTCTCGCGAACCCAGTCGGGCCGGTTCTGCCACCACCATCCCGCGGGACGCCAAATGTGCCCGTCGTCGAAGTCGCCCCACCAGTCGGGATGATTCTGGCGAGCCCAGTCGGGGTGAAACTGCCACCACCATCCCGCCGGGCGCCAATAATGGTGATCGTCGAAGTCTCCCCACCAATCCGGGTGATGCTCGCGAACCCAATCGGGATGATACTGGTACCACCACGGCGCCGCGTACCAGACGCCTTCGTAATTGTCGCCCCACCAGTCCGGATGATGCGCGACTACCCAGTCGGGCTGGAGTTGCCACCACCACGGCGCGGGATACCATGAGCCGTTCCAATCGTCGCCCCACCATTCGGGGTGATTCTGCAAGACCCAATCGCGGCGGCGATGCCACCACCATCCCGCGGGATACCAGACTCCCTGATCCTCGTCGCCCCACCATTCGGGATGATGCTCGCGTGCCCAGGCCGACTGATATTGATACCACCAGGTCGCGGGGTACCATTCGCCCTGGTAATAATCGCCCCACCATTCCGGGTGATGCTCGCGGACCCACGCGGGCTGCGAATCCCACCACCATGAGGCAGTGTGCCACTGGTGATCCTCGTCGAAGTCGCCCCACCATTCCGGGTGATGCTCCTTGACCCACTCGGGCTGCGATTGCCACCACCAGGCAGCATCGCGAAAGGTATGTCCGCTGTCGTAATCACCCCAAGCAGGAGCAGGCGGCAAG